>NZ_JAQTPQ010000077.1 GCF_028712645.1 Flavobacterium sp.
CGTCAGTTGGTGCTCCTTGAACAACTGGAGTAGCTTGTGCGACCGGAGCTGATTTTGCTTCTTCTGTTGCAACGGCAGCAGTTGGAGTAGTTTCTCCTGTTGTATAATTTTCGGCAATGCCGCTAATATCTGTTCCTTCTGGTCCAATGATGGCTAATAAACTATCAATAGGAGCAGATTGTCCTTCTTGAATTCCAATGTATAATAAAGTTCCTTCGTTGAAAGATTCGAATTCCATAGTTGCTTTATCGGTTTCTATTTCAGCAAGCATATCGCCTTCCGAAACTTTATCACCTACTTTTTTCAACCAAGTAGCTACAGTTCCTTCGGTCATTGTGTCGCTCAAACGAGGCATTGTCACTACGACAACTCCTGCTGGTAAAGCTGCTGGAGCTGCAGTTTCTTCTTTTTTATCTTCTGTTGTTGCTGGAGCTTCTTCTTTTGCTGGAGCTTCTGCAGTTGCGCCTCCTGAAATTAAAGCAGAAATGTCTTCGCCTTCGTTTCCGATAATAGCTAGAAGTGAATCAATTGGAGCAGTTTCACCTTCTTTAATTCCGATATATAAAAGAGTTCCTTCGTTGAAAGACTCAAATTCCATTGTTGCTTTGTCGGTTTCAATTTCAGCTAGCATATCGCCTTCGCTTACTTTGTCTCCTACTTTTTTTAACCAAGTTGCTACCGTTCCTTCAGTCATTGTATCGCTCAAACGAGGCATTGTTATAATTGTTGCCATAATAAATTTATAGTTTATGAGGAATAAATGGGTAGTTTTCTTGTTCGTAAACTACGTCATATAATTGTTGTACATCTGGATATGGAGATTCTTCGGCAAATTTCACGCACTCTTCGATTAAGTCTTTTACTTTTTGGTCGATGGCTTGAATTTCTTCTTCGGTAGCGTATTTTTGATCTTTAATTACGTCCAAAACCTGGGTAATTGGGTCAATTTTTTTATACTCTTCCACTTCTTCTTTCGAACGGTATAATTGTGCGTCCGACATGGAGTGTCCTCTATAGCGATACGTTTTCATTTCAAGGAAAGTTGGTCCGCCGCCGCTACGTGCTCTTTCGATTGCTTCGGTCATTGCTTCGGCAACTTTTACTGGATTCATTCCGTCAACAGGTCCACAAGGCATTTCATATCCTAAACCAAGTTTCCAAATATCAGGATGATTTGCAGTTCTTTCTACAGAAGTTCCCATTGCATAACCATTGTTTTCGACAATGAAAACAACTGGAAGATTCCAAAGCATTGCCATATTAAAAGCTTCGTGTAAAGAACCTTGACGTGAAGCACCATCACCAAAATAGGTTAAAGTTACTCCGCCTGTATTGTTGTATTTGTCTCCAAAAGCAATTCCAGCTCCTAGAGGAATTTGACCACCAACGATTCCGTGTCCGCCATAAAATCCGTGTTCTTTTGAGAAAATGTGCATAGAACCACCCATTCCTTTTGATGTTCCAGTTACTTTTCCCATGAGTTCAGCCATTACTCTTCTTGGATCTACACCCATTCCGATAGGTTGAACGTGATTTCTGTATGCAGTTATCATTTTATCTTTTGACAAGTCCATAGCGTGCAATGCACCAGCTAAAACGGCTTCTTGACCATTATATAAATGTAGAAATCCTCTAATTTTTTGTTGAATATATAGTGCTGCTAGTTTGTCTTCAAACTTTCTCCAAAGCAGCATATCTTCATACCACTTTAAATAAACCTCTTTTGTAACTTCTTTCATTTGAATTATTTTTTTGCTAAAGTGTTGTTGTGTTTGGTTTTTGTAACCGACTCACGCAAAAATAGTTTCCTCTCCCCAAATTTGCAAGCTGCAAAAATAAGAAATTCCGAGGAAGCATTAAAATTTAAAGCGCAATTTTTGGTTTTATTTACAAGAAGTTTTTGTCAAACATAAAAGGGAGTAGGTTTTTTAGCGACTCCGATTTGTAAATAGCTCCAATTTCGCCCATGAAATATATTTCAATTGGGGTGTCTTGTTTAATTTCGTATTCTGCAATAGATTGCCTGCAAGAACCACAAGGTGGAATAGGGGCTTTAGTTGGATTTGTGTCTGAAGCTGCGGTTATTGCCATTATTAAAATCTTTGCTTCTGGATAAATTGATCCTGCTTGAAAAATAGCCACACGTTCTGCGCAAAGTCCTGATGGATAAGCCGCATTTTCTTGGTTTGAACCCAAAACAATTTTTCCATTATCTAATAAAAGGGCAGCGCCAACTCTGAATTTGGAATAAGGTGCGTACGCTTTTTTTCTGACGGCAATGGCTTGCAGCATTAGATTTTGAATATCATTTGGTAATTCCTGAATTGAATCAAAAACTGAAAACTGGGTAGTAATTGTTATCTCTTTCATTCTTTTTATGGGAAAAAAAATCCAAATTTCTATAATGTGAAATTTGGATTTTTAGTTATAAATTAATTACGGTTAGTATTCGTCGTATTGGTCTCCAAAGTTAAACGTTAAAGAAAAACGTAATGTGTTTTCTAAAGGATTTTTTACTTTTGAAGCCGAGAATAAATAAGAAACGTCCACTTTGACTACATTATATTTGAAACCTGCGCCAAGAGATAAAAATTGTCTGGCACCTTTCATTGGGCTTTCATGAAAATAACCTAGACGCATAGCAAATGAATCTTGGTATAAATATTCGGTTCCAACTGAGTAAGTGAATTCTTTTAATTCTTCACTGAAACCACCTGGAGCATCTCCGAAAGATTGTAAAGCACCTGGAAGCCATCCTATAGAGTTGTAATTTTGATTTGATATTGCGGAATCTCTACTGTCTATTATGCCATCGTTATTTAAATCCACAATAGGTTGAGGCGTTGGGACTAGCAATTTACCAAATTCTACACTTACTCCCACTTTGTTATAGTCGTCAAGTATAAAATCAAATCCAGTTCCTATTTTTAAATTGGCAGGAAGAAAGTTTGAGCCGTTATCAGATTGAGTTAAATCGTAATTAATCTTTGGACCTAAATTTTGGATATTGAATCCAGCTCTCCATCTTCCGTTAAAGTTATTGTATGCTATTTCTTCTGATTGGTAAAAACCAGCAACATCAATAGCAAATGAAGTTGCTGCTGAGAGACTTTGTCCTCCTGTGGTAAGGCCTAAATTAGAACTTATGAATCTTGCTCCGACGGCCATAGAAAATTTCTCGCTTAATTTTAAGGAATAAGATACGTCAAAGGAATATTCTGAAGGTTTTACTACAGTAAAGTCTGGTCCTGAATCTGTTCTTAATTCAATATTTCCTAAACTGAAATATCTTAGACTTCCCGCAAATGCGCTTCTTTCGTTTAATTTATTGTAATATGTAAGTTGTCCAAGGGAAATATCGTTTACCAAGTCAACAAGGTAAGGCGTGTAGCTTACAGAAAAACCTTGTTTGTCTATTGAAAAAGCATATTTTGCTGGGTTCCATTGTTGTGAAAAAACATCTGCTGAAGTAGCAACTCCTTGATCTGCCATACCCGCTGCTCTAGCGTCAGCGGCAACTAATAAAAATGGAACTCCTGTAGTAATTACATTTTCTTGTGCATTTATAAATGAAACTGTGAATAAAAAGGCAAAAAGTAATGGTATTTTTTTCATGTATTTTTAGTTGTTGATTAAACAAATATAGTATTTTATTAAAGTATTACAAGTTTTTCAAATTTTTCAGTTTTCGTATTTGTCAAGTTAGATTTGACAGTTAGTTTATATACATAAACACCTTTTCCTATTTTATTACCAAAATCATCTTTGCCGTCCCAAGTGATTTCTTTCGACAAAAATCCTTCGGTGCTAATGATTTGATTTTTTGTCCAAACCACTTTTCCTGTTATCGTCATCACCTGAACTTGAACTTCCAATGGTTCATAAGGTCTATTGTGAGTAAACCAAAACTCGGTATAATTGACAAAAGGATTAGGATAATTTAATACATGTGTCAATGTTATCGAATCGTTTCCTATGACAACAAATTGAATTTCGGCAGTCACTGGATTATTATAAACATCCCAAGCTTTGAACGAAATAGTGTGCAAGCCAACGGCCAAATTTCGAAAAGGAAATCGAAGAGATCCTTTTGTGTAATCATCCAAATTGGTTTGATAATAATCATTCAATATGTAAGGATTAGTCTCGTCTCCATCTAATATCGCAACTATGTCATGGCCTATTCCGCTTGCTGTGTTTATTCCGCTTTCATCTTCAAGAATCGCCAGTAAAAATGGTGATTCGTTTGTGATTCCGCCAGAAACAAAAGTTTCGTCGTTCATATATAACTTCACTTTTGGACTAATATTGTCTGCGACTGCATTTTCATTTATTCCGCCTACTTTTATGCTTATGTCATATCCAGTTTCATTTTCAAATACTTGATTTTTTTTTGCATAAAAGCTAATTTTTCCATTGTTCAAAGGAATTCGAATATCTCTCGGGACGACAAAGCTAAACTCAAATTGTCCGTCTGTGACCGATGAATTTCCTCTGAAGATAGTTTCTCCTTGTTCATTAAAATTCATAGGAGGACTATATCCATCATTGTTTAGTGTTGTTCTTGAAATTGTTTTGTCGAAAATTGTGGTAGCTACTTCTCCGTTATAATTTGTGAGTAGAATGTTATTTTCATCAACTACTTCTCCAGTAATTTTCATTTTTGCCAATGATTTGAAATCATCGAAGGGTTGCGTCACAGGAACGTCATTTACTTTTGTTAGTCTTATTTTGGGTTTTGGTATTGCAAGCATTAAAGCTGGGTCGCCAATGTAAAAAACTACATTGCTCGATGAATTTGGATTGGCATTTTTGGAAATTCGCAATGTTTCGGCTATAGAAGTATATTGGTTTGAACCATAAGAAAATAAATTTTTTGATAAAAGGTCATTGAAATTCTCAGCGCTAAATTGTCCAATAGATCGAATTGTAGTAAGCATTGCAATGGCACCTCCTTTTGGATTCCAATAGGTATATTCTCCAGCGGTTGGTTTGTTAGGATTGTCAAACCTTGAAAAATCGCAAGTTATGGTTATGAATAAAGGATATTTATATTGATTACTTAAGTTTTGACCATCTGATTTCTCCCAAATTCTTTCTCCTGACAAGCCATCTTCACCACCATGTCCTAAATAATTAAATACTAAAGCACCTTTTTCGAATGCGCTGAATAAATCTATTCTTGCTTTAGGGTAGCGAGAGCCTCCTGCCGATGCTTCCTGAACATAAGAATCTAATATTATTTTGTTGGCATTAATAAATGGTTTCTCAAGAGTGATTTTGTCTGCTAAAATATTTTGTCTGTTTTGCAATGTTGTATCCGAAGCTTTATCTGAATCATCGCAAATCAATACAACATTATTCCTCCAGCTTCCGTAAGACTTTAAATCATGGTATTCAATTATTTTATTGACCATTTCGTCGGCTTGTTTTGCGTCGTTATTCAGCATTCTGCCAACAGCAATGTCAATTCCTCCAAAAAACGAACCTATATTACCTTCACTTGCATCCATCAAACCATAGAAATCATCAGATGCATAAGATGATTCGCCAATGGTGTTACTGTTTAAAGCATGGTAAATAGGAACTATATTAGTGTTGTTTGGAGTTCTATTTTTATAATCAAAGGAGGCATCGCCAAAAAGATTGACATATTTTACTCTTTTTTCAGGTGAGGAAGCATTTTCATAAACATATTTGATGCAATTTCTTATGGCGGCAATATCTTGTTTTCCAGATGAAAATTCCTGATAAATAGATTCGAGAGGAATAACCTTGACATTCAAATTTGAATAGGAACGATGAAAGTTAGCTAGTTTTTCTGCTTGAGTGGTCAGAAAAGCAGGGGCGATAATAATATAATCGATGTCTTGAAATTGTCCTTGTGAGTTTTTAAATAGAGTACCTTTTAGATTTTGATTGGCAATTTTAGGCTGATTACTTTTTAAAGGGGTGTAATAATCTGAAGCATCTATGGCAACATATTTTCTGAGTTCACCAAGGTTTGTTTTGAAGGATATTGTAGCTTGATTTTGGTTTTCTATTTTGGTTACATTTTGCAAATCGGTGACGTCCCAAATTTGTGAAATTGAACTTGCATTTGAAAAATCATAACTTACTATTCCTAAACTAGAATTGGATAAATCATATTGAAATTGAAATTGTTTGCCGTATCCTTGAAGTTTGCTTTTGGCGACGAGCATAATGTTATCGAGATATCCTCTTGAGCCAGGAACCCCGTTGTTGTCATATATCAATTTTATTTTTATGTTTTCTGAAGCAGGAAAGCTGACGTTTGGAGGTAAAGAACCTGAATTGAATTCAAAACCAGAATTAAGAATTAGTTGGGGAAAGGAAATTGTTCCTATATCTTGTCCGTTTGCTTGAACCTTAAACGAAGTGGGGGTGAAGGCTACCGATGCGGTGTTGATTGCAATTTTTACAGGGGTTGAGGAATCCACATTTGGAAAATTAAATTCAAATTCCTGTTCTTGTTTAATGTCAAATATTTCGCCAAACCATTGTCTTCCTGTATGAGAAATATTTACTAGATCTAATTCGTGAAATTGATGATTATCAAATGTATTTAATGTCAAAGTACTGTTTCCTGAAGGTTGAGTCATATCTTGGATTCTTTTTCCGTCACCTCCTTCAACAGTTACATAATAATAAGACTTTGTGTCGTATAGGTTATTGTTTGTTTGACTTTCATCATTCCAAGTGTCAATTCCTTCGGCATAAAAAAGAATATAATCCTCGTTGTTAAAAACACCGTCACTTTCGCCAACAATTTCTATGGCATTTTCAACTAAATCATACGGATAGTTAATGCTATTGGACAAGGGTAGCATTCGACCCCCGTTGCCATATATTTTTATTCTTTTTGGGTCAATTTTGCTTACATTGAGCCCCAATTGTTGTAAAAAACTTTTTGAAATTTTATAGACTCCTGATTTTTCAACATAAAATTGAAACCAATCGCCGGAAGCTAAAATAGAATTTGTTATGGAGCTAGAAACTTTACTTATTTTAGAAATTCTTGAGGCTCCGCTATTTACACTATACGAAAATGATATAATTCTTTTGAATCCAAATTCATCCTTTATTATTGGTGAAAGGAGGAGAAAGTTTTGCTTGACACCTCTTGATTCATTAGTTTTTATTGATTTTTGGATATTTTTCGGAATATTCGCTTTGGATAAATCGCCAAGTTGGTCAGATGAAATAGTTTCAAAAACAACGTTAGTAATTTGAAGGGAATTTTCGTTAAGGGAGCCTGAATCTGCTAAGTTTAGAATATAAGAAATAGACCTTTTTGAGGCATCGTAACTATAACTGTTTCCTGTAAATTGAGGTATATTGATTTTGAAATCTCCAAAAAACATCTCTTTTTTTTCGAGCCATTCAATGGTTATGGCTCCTTTAGTTTGTGTAAAAGAAACAAAAGGGATTAGGAATATAAAAGTCAAAAGTAATTTTCTCATCGGGTCTAAAACGTAGTTAATGGTAAATTATTACGAGTAGTAAAAATATATTATTTAGTGTTATAGTAAATAATAAATAGTATAAATTTGCGTTTTAAATATTTCTTTTATTAAAGAAAATAAAGTTAATTTTAATTATAAAAAAATGTTGTTGCGGTTTAATGGTTAATTATTATATTGCACCACTGAATTTATCACCTACTAAAAGAGTATGAAAGTAAAAAAAATTATAGCCTTTCAATTGTTGTCAATGATGTTGATTATAGGTTTTGCTAGTTGTAGCAAGAAAAAATCTAGTTCAAAAAATTCTTCAAGAGCAACAGGTTGGAATGTTGACAGCAAAAAGGCTTCTGCTAAAACCAAGCAAGAAGCAGGTCCAGGATTAGTTTTTGTAGAAGGAGGAACATTTACTATGGGTAAAGTTGAAGATGATGTTATGCATGATTGGAACAATACACCTACACAACAGCATGTGCAATCTTTTTATATGGATGAGACCGAAGTTACTAACGCTATGTATCTAGAATATTTAGATTGGACAAAAAAAGTATTTCCTCCATCGGATGATAATTATAAAAATATATATGAAGGTGCCTCACCAGACACATTAGTTTGGAGAGATCGATTGGGTTATAATGAAACTATGACCAATAATTATTTAAGACATCCTTCTTATGCAAATTACCCTGTTGTAGGAGTTAATTGGATTCAAGCAGTTGAATTCAGTAAATGGAGAACCGAACGTGTAAACGAAGCTCTTTTAGAGAAAAATGGTTATCTTAAAAAAAATGCAAAAACAAATGATGTTACTGCTGAAAGTAATTTCAATACCGAAACTTATTTAAACTCTCCTACATTAGCCTTTGGGGGTAATGCAGATATAGTTTTGCCAGGGAAATATGCCAATAAAAAAGGAGGGAAAAAAGCTCCAAAAGCGGGTAAAGATGGTAAGGTAATTGAGCCAACAAATATTTATGCTCAGCGTTCATCTGGAATTTTACTACCTGAATATAGACTTCCTACTGAAGCTGAATGGGAATATGCTGCTGCAGCTGATGTTGGACAAAGAGAATATAATATCTACAAAGGACAAAAGAAATATCCTTGGTCTGGAAGCTATACTCGTTCAGGAAAAAGACAAAGCAAAGGAGATCAATTAGCTAATTTCAAACAAGGAAATGGTGATTATGGTGGAATAGCAGGTTGGTCTGATGACGGAGCTGATATTACAAATGCTGTAAAAAGTTATCCTGCAAATGATTTTGGATTGTATGATATGGCAGGAAATGTAGCCGAATGGGTTATGGATGTTTACAGACCAATTGTTGACAATGAAGCTAATGATTTTAATTATTTTAGAGGGAATCAATATACCAAAAATAAAATTGGTAAAGATGGTAAAGTTGAAATCGTAACAAAAGACAATATCAAATATGATACTTTAAGTAATGGAAGAATTGTTGCAAGAAATTTACCTGGTGAAATTGCTCAAGTTCCAGTTGATGATAAAGAGACTTATTTAAGACAGAACTTTGATAAGAGCGACAATACTAATTATAGAGATGGTGATAAACAATCTTCTAAATATTTTAATTTTGCCGATTCTGAAAATGACACTAAAAAGTCAAAAGACGAAAAAGCAATGTATAACTCTCCTATACACAACGTAACTACTGATAGTTTAGGAAATATGGTTAGAAAATATGATAAGTCAAACAAAAGAACTACCTTGATAAATGACAATGTTAGAGTGTATAAAGGTGGGTCTTGGAGAGATAGAGCTTATTGGTTAGATCCAGCGCAAAGAAGATATTTTCCTCAAGATATGGCAACAGATTATATTGGGTTTAGATGCGCAATGTCAAGAGTTGGTCCTAAATTTGAAAAAAGAAAATCTGCAAGAAATTAATTTTATTGAATAATTCAAACCAAAAGCCCTTTGATTAGGGCTTTTGGTTTTTTTAATCGTTTTTATATGGATATCACACACATTCATAGTTTGTTTTTACAATGCAATTCAGTTTCGATTGACACTCGTAAAATTGAGCCTAAATCATTATTTGTAGCTATAAAAGGAGAGAATTTTGATGCTAATACATTTGCTAAAGTGGCTTTAGAAAAAGGAGCCTCCTACGTGATTATTGATAACAATGAATATTATATTGACCAAAGGACAATTTTAGTAGAAAATAGCTTAATTGCGTTACAGGCATTGGCTAAATTTCATCGCCAGTATTTAAAATTACCTATAATTGCTCTTACTGGGAGTAATGGAAAAACTACAACTAAAGAACTTATCAATGTTGTTCTCTCTAAAAAATTTAGAACAAAATCTACTATTGGAAATTTAAATAATCATATTGGTGTGCCATTAACATTATTATCTTTTGATGCTAAAACGGAGATTGGAATTGTAGAAATGGGAGCCAATCATAAAAAAGAAATAGAATTTTTATGTGGTTTAGCTAATCCGGATTTTGGGTATATTACTAATTTTGGTAAAGCCCATTTGGAAGGTTTTGGAGGTGTTGAAGGTGTAATTGAAGCAAAAAGCGAGTTGTATAACTATCTTTTCGAAAATAAAAAGACCGTTTTTGTTAATTTAGAAGATGCAATCCAGGTCGAGAAAACAAAAAATATTAAATCATATTCATTTGGTATAAACAAGGAAAATGCAGATGTGAATATTAGTTCGATTGCGGCAAATCCTTTTGTGGAAATTCATTTTTCTAATTCTTTAATTCAAACTCATCTAATCGGCTTGTATAATGCCAATAATATCAATGCAGCGCTAACCATTGGAAAATATTTTGGAGTAGAGGACTTGGATATTAAAGAGGCTTTAGCGAGTTATGTGCCGGAGAATAACAGATCGCAGTTAATAACTAAAGATACAAACCAGATTATTCTTGATGCCTATAATGCAAACCCAAGTAGTATGGCTGTAGCTATCGAAAATTTTCTACAGTTGGATAAATCTAACAAGATTATGATGTTGGGTGATATGTTTGAATTGGGAAGTGAAAGTCACCACGAACATCAAGTAATTGTGGATTTGCTTTCAGGTCAAGAGAAAGTGATTTGCTACTTTGTAGGAAAGGATTTTTATTCGAATAAAACTGAAAAACCAAATTTTCACTTTTATAAAACTTTTGATGATTTTTCGGAATCTTTGCAAAAATCCAAAATAGAAAACAGCTCAATTCTTATAAAAGGTTCTAGAGGAATGGCTTTAGAAAGAACATTAAGTTTCTTGTAGAAATAGATTATGTTAGGATTAAATCAAACTCACTATTTTCTTGATAGTGAGTTTGATTTAATTAAATACTCATTAAAAAGCCTATTAGGTTTTCCTTTTTATTGAGTTCTAATTTTTTTCTTAATCTATAGCGTGCTAATTCAACACCTCCTTTTGAAATATTCATAATTTCAGCAATTTCTTTAGTCGACATATTCATTAGTAAATAAGTTGATAAATCTAATTCCCGGGGAGAGATTGTTGGATATTTTTCTTTTAATCTTTTTAGGAAATCAAAATGAACATTCTTGATGTGTTTTTCTAAATCTTTCCAGCTATTATCTGTATTTACTTCTTTTACAATGCTTTTATTTAATTTGGTAAATTGAAATTTTGAAGATTCATCAAATGTTTCAATATTGATGTCTTTAAGTTTGTGTATAATTCCGTTTAAGATTTTATTTTTCTTTACAACTTGTAAAGAATTATTTACTAGCTCTTTATCTTTTGATTGTAATTGAATTTTTAGTTTTTCATTTTTTAGTTTTTCAATTTCTTTTTCTAATTCAAATTGTTCCTGTCTTATTCTCGATTCTTTTTCTAAATAGAGTCTCCGTTGTTCTATGGTTTCATAATATTTGTTTTTCCTTATTTTTGACTGAATTCGTTTCCTTATGTAAAATAATGTTATTGCGATTGCTATAATGTAAATTAAATAGGCTAATAAATGCCTATACCAAGGCGGAGATATTGTAAATGGAACAATACTTTCGTCTGACTGTATTCCATAACTGTTTTTTACCTTTACTTTCATACTATAGTCACCCTCCCTTAAATTTGTATATTCCTTTAATGATGCAGGAGACCAATTGCTCCAGTTGTCATCAAAACCTTCTAAGAAATAGGAAAATTTAATATTATCACTGTTTTCAAACGTAGGTGAAGAAAATATAAATTTTATATTATTTGATTTATAAGGTATTTTGTATTTTGTATTTCTTCTTTGTCCATTGCCGGAAAAAATCGTGTCTCCAGCGAAAGAAAAACTTCTGATGAAAGCTTTTGGTTTTATGTAAAAATCATTTGATATTTTTGAATTGTAATGAGCTAATCCTTCTGTAAGCCCAATTAATATATTCTCGGGATTCAGGGTGTTTATAGATAAATTGTTATAGGGCAAGTCTTGTGTTAAATTAATAAATGGAGATGCTATATTAGTAAAATTTCCTTCTTTATTTTTCATTAATACGCCTAGTAATCCATTACTAACATACCATATATTACCAATGTTATCTTCATATATCGTATTAGTCTTTGGGATGTTTTTGAATAATACTGTCATCTCTTTGTCTTCATAGAAAATCGCACTGTCGTTGGAATATTTATAAAAATGATTATTAGTTTGAAAATAGACTTTATTTCTTATGGTTTGAATGCTAGAGATTCCTTTATCTATAGCAGATAGGTTTTGGTGAGTCTTGATAGATTTAAATTTTTTTAAATTAGCGTCAAGTACTAATTGATAGATAAGATTGTCTTTTTTTACCCAAATAGTTTCATTGTCAATTTGAAAATCACCTACAGATTTTGAATACCCCTCAATTTTAGATACAAATTGCCATCCGTCTGGTTTTTTTTCAAATAATGAAAAACCACTATAATTAGAGCCAATTAAATAATTGGTTTGATTTGGTATTTTCTTAAAACTCCAATACCCCACATTGTCTAAAGTTTTATTCGATTTACCACCTTCAATTGATAACGCTCCTCTATTGTGTGCGCAAAGTAGCTGATTGTCAAAAACTTGAACATTCCATGCTTGGCTATTAGTCCCTTCGACAAGCTTAAATACGCCTTCTTTGAAAGGGTGACTCCAAGGGTGATAAAATACGCCTTGGTTTGTCGCTACATATAAATTTCCTTTATATACGACAGATGCATACACCGTACTTAGATCATAGCTGTCTCCAAAATATGAAATAGGTGAATTCTCATTAACAAAAGTAATTCCGTTATCTAGCCCTAGCCAAAGGTTGTTTTTGCTGTCAATAAAAGAAGTTAAAACGGTATTGTTTTGCAGTCCTTTTTTTCTATTAATGTGCTGAACAATCTTTCCGGTTTTATCGCAAATAATAATACCATTTAATACGGAATTGAGAACAATATAATTTTCCTTAAGTGTTACTCCTCCAAGACAGCTGTTATTTTTGATAAAATCATTGGCTTCGGTGTTCCAAGGTGATATTTTAACACCGTCATAAATAAAACCTCCTTTATCAATAGAAGTTATAAGTATATTGTTATTGTTCATTTGGAAAACACCCCAAACTTCTGTGTTGTTTAAAATAGTTGAGCCTGGAATAGTAGAAAATGTACCGTTTTTATATTCTAACAAACCTTTTGTGACATCTTGAAAATAAATACTATTGCCAACCATAAATGAAAATTGAAAATGGCTAAAGGGCTTGAGGATTTTTATAGTGTTATTTTTATACACAAAAGAGTTATTGAAAGATTGAAAAATGACTTCATCTTTATAAAGATGTATTTTCCAAACAATATCAATAGTATTGAATATTTTTTTATCTAATGATCTAGCTATAGAATGATAAACTAATTTGCCTTTTAAATTAGCTTTAAAGAAACCGAATTCATTATAACCTCCAACGTATATTTCGCCTGATTTTCCTGTTTTTACAGCTCTTACTACAGAAAGGTTTGGCAATACATATTTATGCCATAATGAACCGTCAAATTGATAGAGACCATTGTTATTAGCAAAATAAAGATTGCCGTTTTTGTCTTGGTCAATGTTCCAGTTTTGAGTTCCACCTTTATAATCGGCTCTTTTATAATTTTTAATTTCTGGGAGGCCTATACTCTTGACTTGTCCAAAAAAAGAGTTGTAACTGATAAATAAAATCCAAAATAATGGAAAGAATTTTTTAAACGGAATTGTTGAGTTGCTATTGTTAATTATTGATTTATTAGGTGTCATATTTTTTATAAAATGGGAAGAGGTATCTGTTTTTTGAAAATTTTTATAAATGTAGTGTTTGTTTTTTTTAAAATCAAAATTTAATTATGTTTTTTTTATTTTCAAATTATTGAAAAACAGTTTTATAAAATTTATTTGATGTGTTTTTGTAATATTAAAAAAAGTCTCTTGATGTGTTTTTGTATAATAAAATATAAGGTTTGACTATGTCAATAATGAAAAAATAGGTTTATTATTGTATCGAATTACTAATTAATTAACCAAAATTTTAGAAAAATGAAATTAACAAAATCACTTATTTTTTGTTTTTTATCTATTCTATTCTCAGTTTATGGACAAGCCCAAGAGGTTTCCATCAGTGGGAAAGTTATAGATGAAAGCGGATTACCTATTCCGGGAGCAACCATTTTAATTAAAGGTACAGCTAATGCTACTGCTTCAGATTTGGATGGGAATTATCAAATAAAGGCTGCTTCAAGCGGCACTTTAGTATTTAGTTTTGTAGGGTATTCTTCGGTTCAAGAAGCTATTAAAGGAAGAACCCGAATTGATGTTAAACTTAATCCTGAATCTCAAACTTTGCAAGAGGTTGTTGTTGTAGGTTATGGTACTCAAAAGAAAAGTGTAAATACTGGAGCTATTTCTAGTGTGAAAGCTAAAGATTTGGAAAAAATTCCAAATGGTCGAGTTGAGCAAACCTTACAAGGAAGAGTTTCTGGTGTTATTGTTTCGGCTCAATCAGGTCAACCTGGTGCAGCTTCTACTGTAA
>NZ_JAQTPQ010000319.1 GCF_028712645.1 Flavobacterium sp.
GATAGAACCCAAAAAATTAATTGATTTAATAAATAAAGATTGTAAAAATTTATTTTATAATCATTTCGCTTTAAAATCCATTCCTGGACATCACCATATTGAAAGATATAGGATTAACGGAGATTTCAACGCATTAAACAGGTATGAATTGCCTTTTGAAACAGTTAAAGTACTAAACTGGTTTGATGATTTTTGGCTTTTTTTAGAGATAAAATTTATATTCATAAACAAAAAAAACGGTAATAAAGTATTTATACAAATAGACACTTATATTTCTTTGTCTGTTTTTAAAGGAGAGGATTCAGACGATAAGAAATATCAATTATTTAGAGCAGAATGGGATGATTACAACAATTACGAGGAAAAACATTCTCAACCTCATTGGCATTTTACTTCTAATCTTTCTATTGAAAACACGTTTATAGAATATTCAAATAAATTTGAAGATAATGGCTTTATTTCTTTACTTAAGGATGAAAAACAAAAATTATTTGATGTAGATAAAATACATTTTGCAATGAATGGAAATTGGCAAAATGACGAAAGTCATATACATAAAATTGATGATGAAGAAAAAATTGTCAAATGGCTTCAAGGAGTTCTAAAGCATATTAGAACTGAACTTGAACAATAACAACTTCCGTTAGAAATCTGGTTGAAGTTTTAAAATCTACTATGCCATTATTTAAAACCATAAATTTCTCCCGAAGTGTCGGAACCACAACACAAATCCTCATTTGGAAAATAACCGAATCCCTAGAGGAATTATTGGGCAATGTAATTCTGAAAGAAAAAACCCAGCTTCGTTTAAACCGAATGAAGTCTGAAATCCATCAACGTGCTTTTTTGAGCGTGCGAATGTTATTGCAAGAAGCCGGTTTCAATGATTTCGATTTGCATTATGACGAATTCGGAAAACCTTATTTACACGATGGAAAACACATTTCAATAACGCATTCTCATCATTTTTCAGCCATTATCATAAGTGATGAACCCGTTGGAATCGACATCGAACTTCAGCGAGAGAAAATCATTCGCATTGCTGATAAGTTTGTAAATAAAAAAGAATTACATCGATTAAAAAGTTTTGATACTCAAGATTACATCCGTAAACTCACCGTAAAATGGGGTGTAAAAGAAGCCATTTTCAAAATCCGAAATGAACCAGGAATTAGTTTCAAAGACCATATTCAAGTTAATTTATTTGAAATCGAAGACAAAAAAACAACTGCATTTCTTGAAATGGAAAAGATAAAACAACAATTCCCCATTTACTTTGAAGAGTTTGAAGGGTTCACTTTGGTTTATGCCTTTGAGAATTAAAAAAGATAACCGCAGATTTGCCGATTTTATCAAAAATAGAAGAAAAAAATCTGCGAATCTGCGGTAAAAAAAATTCGTAAAAATCTGTAAAATCCGTTTAATCTGTGGCTAAAAAAATGACAAACATTTACAACAACATTCTAAAATCAAAAACAGAAAACGAGAAATTGCTAGCCATCCTACTCGATCCTGATAAAATCGATTTGGATAATGCAGACATTCTAATCGAAAAAATAAACCAATCGCCTGCAACCCACATTTTCATTGGCGGAAGCCTTGTCGAAACAAATATTTTAGACGAATTAATTTCAAAAATTAAAGAAGAATGTAATTTGCCCATTGTCCTTTTCCCCGGAAATCCTTCGCAAATTTCAGACAAAGCCGATGCCATTTTGTTCCTGTCTTTAATATCGGGCAGAAATCCAGATTATTTAATCGAACACCAAGTAAATGCGGTTCCAATTTTGCAACAAACCAATCTCGAAGTCATTTCCACAGGATATATTTTAATAGAAAGCGGAACCGAAACCGCTGTGGAACGTGTTACTAAAACTAAACCTTTAGACAGAAATAATCCAGAATACATCTTACAAACCGCTCAAGCAGGCGAAATGTTGGGTAACAAACTCATTTATCTCGAAGCGGGAAGTGGCGCCAAACAAGCCGTTCCAATAGAAATGATTAAAAAAGTTTCTCAAAATATCGAAATTCCGTTAATTGTTGGAGGAGGAATTATAGATTTGCAGGGAATTCAAAAAGCCTACGATTCTGGCGCCGATTTGGTTGTCATTGGAACTGCTTTTGAAAAGGATGTTGATTTTTTCAATAAATAAAAATATGATAGAATTTTTTCTCAACGCATATAAAGACGCTTCAACAATCCAAATTGTATTAGAATTTGTCGCCTTTGTATTTGGAATTTTGAGCGTTTGGTTTGCCAAAAAAGAAAATATTTTGGTGTATCCAACAGGCTTGATTGCCACGATAATCACAACCTATTTGCTTTACATTGCGGGTTATCTTGGCGATATGATGATTAATGGATATTTTACTATAATGAGTATTTATGGTTGGTACAACTGGGCGAGGAAAGGAAACGAAACGGACAATCTTCTAATAACGAGAACAAATAATCGAGAAAAAATAATAGGAATCGCATTGTTTTTCGTCACCGTTTTTGTAGTTTTCGGGATATATAATTTTTTCGATTATGAAATAAAGAAAGACAATTATATTGATATTTTTGCTTCGGGAATATTTTTTACAGGAATGTGGTATATGGCCAAGAAAAAAATTGAAAACTGGACGCTTTGGATTTTGGGCGATTTAATTGTCACCCCATTATATGCTTATCGCGGACTAGGAATGTTATCTTTGCAGTATCTAATTTTTACAATTTTAGCTATTTCAGCTTATTTAGAATGGAAGAAAATCTTAAACAACTCCCAAAATCTGGAAGTTCAGAAATAATAAAAATAGCTCTTTTTGGGCCGGAATCTACTGGAAAAACCACATTGGCAATACAACTCGCCGAACATTTTAAAACGGCTTGGGTTCCTGAATTTGCACGCGATTATCTTCAAGAAAAATGGGACAAAACCAAGCAAATTTGTGATGTTGACGATATGATTCCCATTGCTTATGGTCAAACCAAGTTAGAAAACGAAAATCTTTCTAAGGCAAATAAATTTCTTTTTTGCGACACTAATTTATTGGTGACTAAAGTATTTTCGGAAATATATTACAATTTTTGCGAACCAGAATTGGACAAAGCTGCTCGTGAACACGAATACGATTTGTTCTTTCTAACTGACATTGATGTTCCCTGGAAAAAAGATGATTTAAGAGACAAACCCGAAGGCAGAGATGCCGTTTTTGCGGTTTTTAAACAGACGTTAATCGATAATAACAAACCCTTTATCACGCTTTCTGGAGATAAAGATTTACGTTTAAATAAAGCAATCTCCATTGTAAATGATTTGGAAAAAGCTAAAAAAATGAAATTTTCTTCACTTGATTTTGTGCAGATTTACGAACACGGAACTCCATTGGAAAACATCCAAAATCAGTTGCAGATTTTCAAAAAAGGAATATTGAAGACTGTATTGACAGAACCAGCAACGATATCTAACGGGATTTTAAAACTATCTGATAATGATTTTCACCTAAAA
>NZ_JAQTPQ010000078.1:0-13634 GCF_028712645.1 Flavobacterium sp.
TTCAACAGCTTCAATAATTTGTGTCATTTTCTGAATTACCTGAACTGGATAATTTCCTGCAGCCGTTTCTCCAGAAAGCATTACAGCATCAGCACCATCCATAACTGAATTGGCTACATCATTTACTTCGGCACGAGTAGGAGTCAAACTGCTAATCATAGTTTCCATCATTTGAGTGGCCACAATAACGGGAATTCTTGCAGTTTTTGCTCTGCGAATTAATTCTTTTTGTACCAATGGTACTTCGTGAGCAGGAAGTTCTACTCCTAAATCTCCACGTGCTACCATTAAACCATCACAATAAGCAATAATTTTATCAATATTTTCTAATGCTTCTGGCATTTCAATTTTAGCTACGATTGGAATTTTATATTCTGAATGTTCTTCAATTAATTCCTGTAAGTCTTGTAAATCTCTTGGTGTTTTTACGAAAGAAAGGGCAATCCAATCTACCTTTTGTCCAATTGCAAAAACAGCATCGGCGATATCTTTTTCTGTCAAAGCAGGTAAAGATATTTTTGTGTTAGGAAGATTTACTCCTTTTTTAGATTTTAATTCACCTCCTTGAACAACACGCGCTAAAACTTCGGTGTTTTTGTCGGTTTCAACAATTTCGAATATAAGTTTACCATCATCAAGTAGAATTCTTTCTCCAGGATTTACATCATTTGGGAAGTTCTTATATTTCATAAAAACTTTTTGAGCAGTTCCAAGAATATCTTCAGCAGTTGTAAATGTGATTAAATCTCCATCATTTACAACCACACCATCTTCCATCATCCCTACGCGAAGTTTAGGTCCTTGTAAATCCCCAAGTATTGCTGTTGTATATCCAAATTCTTCGTTAAGACTTCGAATTATATTGATTTTTTCCTTTACTCCTTCATAGTCAGCATGAGAAAAATTTATTCTAAACACGTTTACACCAGCTTCAATCATATCCTTTATGATCTCTCTGGTTTCACATGCAGGTCCAAGTGTGGCTACAATTTTGGTCTTTTTGTTTGTAATCATTTGTATTAAAAAATTAAATTGTTTTTCGATTTTATTTTATTTGTTTCGACTTTATATGCCGTCGATATATTGTCAATTGTATTTAATAGTGACTGAATTTTTTCAACCTCTATTGGTTCTTCAAGATTCTCAATTTTCAAAAAAAAATCTACTTTCTTAAATTCAGGAAGTAAATAGACTTTTGTTGAAACTTCCATTTTTATATTTGAAAACAGATTTTGGTTGATGTCGTTTTTTTGTTGAATGACTTCATTTTTATTTTGAATCAAGTTCCAAGCAACATCCCATTCTTTATCATAAAAATAAAATCTAGAAAATTTTGTTTCTCCTTCTTTTATATTAATTTGAATTTCATTTTCGCTTTTGCTCAAATTTATCGGAAGTTTTTGATTGATGAAAAATGCCAATCGATAGTCTTCTAATGAAGTATGAATAGCAATAAGATGATAATCTATTTCGTCAAATTCGCCAAGATCCAATTTATGAATAGCCATTTCGTGAAAAAATAAGGTGTAAATATACTATTTCTATCAAAGCTTTGAACTTCATAATCTGATGTTTTCCTTATTTTATAAACGAAAACGTTATAGTTTTAGTGAATTTCACATTATTTACTATCAATTTTTTTCTGAAATGCAAAATAGGCTCGTTGCGATGCTTTTTCCTCAGCTTTCTTTTTTGAAGTAGCTCTTGCTTTTGCAATTACCTTGTCATCAATGCTAAGTTTTACTCCAAATAATCGTTGTCCATCAATTGCATTGTCGTCAAAAATATCAAAGTAAAACTGCTTCTTTTCTTTTTGGCACCATTCTATAATTAAACTTTTATAACTAATCACTTTTCCTTCTAATCGAGCAATATCAACGTAGGGAATAATAACTCTCTTCTGGATGAATTTTTCACAATATTCATAGCCTCTGTCAAGATAAATTGCCCCAATCAATGATTCGAATATGTTGCCATGGATGTTTTCGCCAAAATGCTGCACAGGAACTTTACTCTCTATAAATCGAACTAAATTTAAATCTTTTCCTAACTCATTTAAATGTTCTCTACTCACAATCTTTGAACGCATTTTAGTCAGATAACCTTCGTCTCCTGCTGGCGCTTTACTGAATAAATAGGCTGCAATTACTGCACTTAACATAGCATCTCCAAGAAATTCCAATCGTTCATAATTAATGGCATTCCCTCCTCCATCTTGTTTATTAGAGGATCTATGTGTAAACGCTTTCTTATAATATTCGAGGGTAATGGGGTCAAAACCTAAGATTTCTCGAATAGCATCAAAAAAAATCCCGTCTTCAAGAGAACGGGATTTCGAAAATATTTTTCTAATTATATTCATTAAACTAGAATTCTAATTTTTTTACCAATACACAAGCATTGTGTCCTCCAAAACCAAAAGTATTGCTCATCAAGACCTTCACTTCTCTTTTTTGTGCTACATTAAAAGTAAAATTTAATTTAGGATCAATGTTTTCATCATCTGCAAAATGATTTATTGTTGGAGGAATAATTCCGTGTTTTATCGCAAGAATACAAGAAATAGTCTCAATAGCTCCAGCAGCTCCAAGCAAATGTCCTGTCATTGATTTTGTAGAATTCAAATTCATTGTATAGGCATGATCGCCAAAAACATGCAAAATAGCTTTTGATTCAGCCATATCCCCTAAAGGCGTTGAAGTTCCGTGCATATTCACACCGTCAACATCAGAAGGTTTTAGACCAGCATCTCTCAAACAATTTAACATTACATTTTTTGCACCTAAACCCTCAGGATGTGGAGCTGTAATGTGATGCGCATCTGCTGACATTCCTCCTCCGCCAATTTCGCAATATATATTTGCTCCACGAGCTTTGGCATGTTCATATTCTTCAAGTATTAAAGCACCTGCTCCTTCTCCCAAAACAAAACCATCACGGTCTTTATCCATTGGTCTAGAAGCTGTTTTTGGATCATCATTTCTTGTCGAAAGAGCATGCATAGCATTGAATCCTCCCATTCCGGCGATAGTTACAGCAGCTTCTGAACCTCCAGTTACAATCGCATCGGCATGACCTAAACGTATATAATTGAAAGCATCTATCATAGCATTTGTAGAAGATGCACAAGCAGAAACAGTAGTAAAATTAGGTCCCCTAAAACCATATTTAATTGAAATATGACCACCAGCAATATCTGCAATCATTTTTGGTATAAAAAAAGGATTAAATCTTGGTGTTCCATCTCCTTTAGAAAATTCTAAAACTTCATTTTGAAAAGTTTCTAATCCGCCGATTCCTGAACCCCAAATTACCCCAACTCTATCTTTATCTAATTTTTCAAAATCAAAATTGGCATCATTTACGGCCTCTTCAGCTGAGACCATTGCATATTGCGCAAAACGATCCATTTTTCGGGCTTCTTTACGGTCAATGAAATCTTCGACATTAAAGTTTTTCACTTCGCAAGCAAACTGTGTTTTATGTTTTGAAGCATCATAATAAGTAATTGGTGCCGCCCCACTAACTCCGTTAATGAGACCATTCCAGTACTCTTGAATATTGTTCCCGATGGGTGTAATAGCACCTATGCCTGTTACCACAACTCGTCTTAATACCATAATTTATTATTTTTAATATCTTTAAACAAACAAAACCCATGCTTTCTTGCTGTATTAATATCACAAAAGAGCCATGGGTATTATATTATAAATATCATTTTTGATTGAAATTCAATCTAGGATTTAATTTTAAAAAATAATAACACCCGTTTTCAAATTTGAAAACGGGTGTATTTTTATTATTTTTTAGCTTCTTCTATGTAAGAAATCGCTTGACCTACAGTTGCAATGTTTTCTGCTTGATCATCTGGGATTTGAATATCAAATTCTTTTTCGAATTCCATAATTAGCTCCACAGTGTCTAATGAATCAGCTCCTAAATCATTAGTGAAGCTAGCTTCTGTTACAACTTCGTTTTCGTCAACACCTAATTTGTCTACGATAATCGCTTTTACTCTTGATGCAATGTCTGACATAATCTTTTAATTTTAAAATTTAATTTGTTGGCAAAAATAAAAAACTTTATTTTAAAACAACTATTTAGTTAATAAATGTGACCACTAATTTATAAAATAAATTTCACAAAGACTTCATAATGTTATTTAATATCACTTTTTATTCTTTTTTTTGCATAATAAAAATCACATGTGGTATGAATAAAATAGTAATTTTTGCTTCTGGTTCGGGGACTAATGCCGAAAACATCATTAAACATTTTGGTAACAAAGATTGCGGAACTGTCATTTCTGTTTTTACCAATAATCCAAATGCCAAAGTGATTGAAAGAGCCAAAAATTTTCAGGTTCCAACAGAAATTTTCTCAAA
The DNA here is from genome assembly GCF_028712645.1 of Flavobacterium sp. Taxonomy (GTDB): domain Bacteria; phylum Bacteroidota; class Bacteroidia; order Flavobacteriales; family Flavobacteriaceae; genus Flavobacterium. The sequence goes on from NZ_JAQTPQ010000078.1 coordinate 4,386, forward strand.
AGAAGAATTATCAGAAGGTAAAGTACTACAAAAGTTAAATGCAATTCAGCCCGATTGGATAATTCTAGCCGGATTTTTATTAAAATTGCCTGAAAATTTCATTAAACAGTATCCCAATAAAATACTAAATATACATCCTGCTTTGTTACCTAAATATGGAGGAAAAGGAATGTATGGAATGAATGTGCACAAAGCAGTTGTTGACAACTGCGAAAAAGAAACCGGAATCACCATTCATTTTGTGAATGAGAATTACGATGAAGGAAATATTATTTTTCAGAAAAGCGTCGATTTATCTGGAACTGAAACTCCTGAAATTGTAGCCGAAAAAATACACGAATTGGAGCAGAAATATTTCCCAAACGTTATTGAAAAATTGCTAACTTCTAACCTCTAACTTCCCACTTTGGAACACGACGTACATATTTATACTGATGGCGCTGCTAAAGGAAATCCTGGTCGTGGTGGTTACGGCGTTGTTATGGAACTAGTGGGAACCCCTCACAAAAAAGAATTTTACGAAGGGTTTCGACACACCACTAATAATAGAATGGAATTATTGGCCGTAATAGTGGGCCTCGAAAAGCTGAAAAACCCGAACATGAAAGTTCTGATCGTTTCGGATTCTAAATATGTCGTGGATTCCGTTTTGAAAAAATGGGTTTTTGGCTGGGAGAAAAAAGGTTTCGCTGGCAAGAAAAACCCTGATTTATGGAAACGTTTTCTAGTAGTTTACAGAAAACACCAAGTCGATTTCAAATGGATCAAAGGGCATAATAATCATCCTCAAAACGAGCGTTGCGATGAATTGGCAGTTTTTGCATCGAGCCAAAAAGAACTTTCTGTGGATGTTTTTTATGAGAAAGAAGAAACTAAACTTTTGTAAAAACTTCTAATCGCATACATTTTCAAACTTCAAACTTATAAACTATCTTTGCCGCTTAATTCGAATTTCAAAAAATGAATAAATTATTGATTGTTGGAACCGTTGCTTTCGACGCTATTGAAACGCCTTTTGGCAAAACAGATAAAATTTTGGGAGGTGCTGGAACTTATATAGGACTTTCGGCATCTAATTTTAACCTTCAATCAGCAATTGTTTCAGTAGTTGGTGATGATTTTCCCCAAGAACATTTAGATTTATTAACTTCAAAAAATATAGATATTTCAGGTCTTGAAGTGGTTAAAGGAGGTAAAACTTTCTTTTGGAGTGGCTTATATCACAACGATTTAAATTCTAGAGATACTCTTATAACTGAATTAAATGTTTTGGCCGATTTTCAGCCAAAAGTTCCACAGAATTTCAAAACTGCAGATGTAGTGATGTTAGGAAATTTGCATCCTTTAGTACAAGCTAGTGTTTTGGATCAAATGGATGTTAAACCAAAATTAGTGGTTTTAGACACTATGAATTTTTGGATGGATTGTGCATTACCTGAATTATTGGCTGTAATGAAACGTATCGATGTAATTACCATTAACGACGAGGAAGCAAGACAACTTTCAGGAGAATATTCTTTAGTAAAAGCTGCTGCTAAAATTCACGCAATGGGACCAAAATTCGTTGTAATCAAAAAAGGAGAACACGGTGCTTTATTGTTTCACGACAGTCAAATTTTCTTTGCTCCAGCTTTGCCATTAGAAGATGTTTTTGATCCAACTGGAGCTGGAGATACATTTGCCGGAGGATTTGCTGGATATATTACACAAAGTGAAAACATTTCATTCGAAAATATGAAAAATGCTATTATATATGGCTCAAATTTAGCTTCTTTTTGCGTAGAAAAATTTGGAACTGAAAGAATGGTTGCTCTTAAAAAAGACGAAGTGATTGCACGATTACAACAATTCAAATCACTAACTCAATTTGATATAGAAATATAACAAAGTGTGCCTCGAAATTTCGGGGCATTTTTTTATTACGAATAAACCGCAGATTCAAAGATTTTATTTGCGAACTGAGTTAAAAAACAACTAACTACAACAACACAACACAATGAGCGACGCAATTAAACACGAATGTGGCATTGCCCTTTTAAGACTAAAGAAACCGTTAGAATTCTACAAAGAAAAATACGGGACGGCTTTCTACGGGATACAAAAAATGTATCTACTAATGGAAAAGCAACACAATCGCGGGCAAGACGGAGCAGGTTTTGCAAGCATAAAGCTCGATGTAGAACCTGGAGAAAGATATATAAGTAGAGTACGTTCGAACGATGCGCAACCCATTCAAGATGTTTTTGCCCAAATAAACGACAGGATAAACGAGGAATTAACTTCCCATCCAGAATATTTGGATGATGTGACTTTGCAAAAAAAGAAAATCCCTTATATAGGAGAATTATTTTTGGGACACGTTCGCTACGGAACTTTTGGAAAGAATAGTATCGAAAGTGTTCACCCTTTTTTACGTCAAAATAACTGGATGCACAGAAATCTGATTTTGGCTGGAAATTTTAATATGACCAATGTAAAAGAACTTTTTCAAAGTCTTGTTGATTTAGGACAGCATCCAAAAGAGATGACAGATACCGTTACTGTAATGGAAAAAATTGGTCATTTTTTAGATAATGCAGTAACCGATTTATACCAAGAATGTAAAAATAACGGTTTAAACAAAAGAGAAGCTTCACCAGTAATTGCCGAAAAATTAAATATCGCAAAAATTTTAACTAGAGCCTCAAAAAACTTAGATGGTGGTTACGCAATGGCAGGGCTTCTAGGTCACGGAGACGCTTTTGTGTTTAGAGATCCAGCAGGAATTCGCCCAGCTTATTTTTATGAGGATGATGAAATTGTGGTTGTAGCTTCAGAAAGACCTGTTATTCAAACCGTTTTCAATGTAGATTTTGAAAAAGTAAAAGAACTACAACCCGGAAATGCTTTAATTATCAAGAAAAACGGCGTAGTAACTGAAGAAGAAATCCTTCCGGCTACCGTTAAAAAAGCGTGTTCTTTCGAACGAATTTATTTTTCAAGAGGAAGTGATGCCGAAATATATCAAGAAAGAAAAAATTTAGGAAAATTAATTCTTCCAGCAGTTTTAGAATCCATTGATGAAGATACAGACAATACCGTTTTCTCTTATATTCCAAATACAGCTGAGACTTCTTTCTACGGAATGGTCGAAGCGGCACAAGATTTCTTGAATCAAAGGAAAAATAATTACATCCTTGAAAATAGAAAAAAACTAACAAAAGAAAAACTCGAAGAAATTCTGTCAGTAAAAATCAGAACGGAGAAAGTAGCTATCAAAGATGCAAAACTCCGAACTTTCATCACTGAAGATAGTAGTCGAGATGATTTAGTTGCTCACGTTTATGACGTGACTTACGGTGTCATAAAACCAACAGATAATTTGGTAATAATCGATGACAGCATTGTTAGAGGTACAACATTAAAAATGAGCATTATCAAAATGATGGATCGTTTGAAGCCAAAAAGAATTGTTGTAGTCTCTTCAGCTCCACAAATTAGATACCCAGATTGTTATGGAATTGATATGGCGAAGCTAGAAGGATTATTAGCATTTCGCGCTACATTAGAACTCTTAAAAGACCGAAACTTGTATCATATTGTCGATGAAGTTTATGCAAAATGCAAAAGCCAAGAGGATTTAAAGGATTGCGATGTAATTAATTTTGTGACCGAAATTTATGCACCATTCCATCCTCAAGAAATTTCAAATAAAATAGCACAGCTTTTAAGTTCTCCTGAAATCAATGCTGAAGTTAAAATTATTTTCCAAACGGTTGAGAATTTACATCTCGCTTGCCCTAAGAATTTAGGTGATTGGTATTTCACTGGTAATTATCCAACTCCTGGAGGTAACCGTGTTGTAAATAAGGCTTTTATGAATTTTTATGAAGGAAAAAACGCAAGAGCTTACTAAAAAACATCGCAAATAAGTATTTCAACGACTATTTAGGTATTTCACCTAGTATATTTTTTAAAAAAGTATTACTATCATATCTTTGGTTTACCATAATATTAGTAGGTTAAGTTTATGGTAGATTTGGGGCAAAAAGGGTGAAAGCAATTTCACCTTTTTTATTGGAATAAAGTCAAGGATTTTTATCTGAAAAATTCTATAAAGAGGTAATTAGCATCTACTAATGATGATGATGAAACGCTTTTTTATTGAAAACCAATAAAATCCCAACGCCAGTAGAAATCGCCATATCTGCAATATTGAAAATTGCGTTGAAGAATTTGAAATGGTCTCCTCCCCAGATTGGGAACCAACTCGGCCAGTTTCCTTCAAATAAAGGAAAATATAACATATCTACCACTTTACCGTGAAACCAAGTTCCATAAGGTTTGTCCGTAAATAAAGTAGCCAAATGACCATAGCTGTCATCGAAAATCACTCCGTAAAAAACAGAATCGATAATATTGCCAAAAGCTCCTGCTAGAATCAGCGAAATTGCTACAATCAAATAGTTTGAACTGTGTTTTCTTTCGACAGAATCCCAAAGCCAATACCCGATTCCTGTAACAGCAACCAATCTAAAAACGGTAAGAAACAATTTTCCGTAAATGCCTGGAATCACTGTTCCCCAAGCCATTCCTTCGTTTTCTATCAATAGGATTTTAAACCAATCAGCAACATCAATTTGTCCGCTTTCGCCGTAAATGAAATTGGTTTTTATATATATTTTAGAAAGTTGATCTATAAGTAAGATGATAAAAACTATCAAATAAGCTTTACGTAATGACATTTTATGAAATTTAATGGCGCAAAAATAATGTTATTTTCTAAAAAAAACGCCCCAAACGGAGCGTTAATTGTTTAATGCTGAGGAATTATCTTTGCAAATTTTTAGCTTCGATACTCATTGTTGCGTGAGGAACAATCATTAATCTTTCTTTGCTAATTAATTTACCTGTCACCTTACAAACTCCATAAGTTTTGTTTTCCACACGGAAAAGCGCGTTTTTCAAGTCACGAATGAACTTCTCTTGACGAATAGCTAACTGCGAATTGGCTTCTTTAGACATAGTTTCACTTCCTTCTTCAAATGCTTTGAAAGTAGGCGAAGTATCGTCGGTTCCGTTATTTAAATCATTCATATAAGCACTTTTGATTAAATCTAAATCAGCTTGTGCTTTATTTATTTTTTTAATTATTAATTCTTTGAACTCGGCTAAATCAGCGTCTGAGTATCTTGCAATTTCATCTGTCATTTTCTAATTATTTTGTGATTGCTATTTTAGTTTTTATATCGTCAAATTCTATTTCGATTCCTTCACTTATATTCTCTTCAAAAACCAATGTTTCTGTCAATGTTTCTGATTTAATATAAGCTTCATTTGCTTTTACAGCTTTTTCCAATTCAGAATTTTTTTGCAAATGTACTTTAATTTTGTCAGTAACCTCAAATCCTGAATCTTTTCTTATGTTCTGAATTCGGTTAACCAATTCTCTTGCAATTCCTTCCTCTTTTAATTCTTCGGAAATTGTGATATCGAGCGCAACCGTTATTCCGTTAGAGTTAGCGACCAACCAACCTTCAATATCTTGTGAAGAAATCTCTACTTCTGTCAATGATAAAATTATACTATTTCCTGAAATAATAATACTTATGCTTCCCTCCTTGTCTAATTGGTTGATTTGTTGGGACGAAAAACTTTGTATCTCTTTGGCAATCAATCCCATATCTTTCCCAAATCGTGGCCCGAGCGCCTTGAAATTCGGTTTAATTTGTTTTACTAAAATCCCAGAAGCATCGTCTAAAAGTACTATTTCTTTAACGTTTACTTCTGCTTTTATGAGGTCAGAAACTGCTTCAATTTCAGAACGTTGATTATCGTCAAGTACCGGAATCATTACCTTTTGCAATGGTTGACGTACCTTAATCATTTCCTTTTTTCGAAGCGATAAAACCAGAGATGAAATGGTCTGTGCTTTCTGCATTTTGCTCTCCAACGATTTATCAACAAAGTTTCCAACATATTTTGGAAATTCTGCCAAATGTACGCTGTCGTATTTTTCAGATTGTGTTGTTAACGTTAAATCTCTATAAAGCTTGTCCATAAAGAAAGGAGCGATTGGCGCACCTAGTTTACTTATGGTCAATAAACACGTATATAATGTTTGATAAGCTGCAATTTTATCCTGTGCATATTCGCCTTTCCAGAAACGACGACGACACAAACGAACGTACCAATTACTTAAGTTTTCTGAAACAAATTCCGAAATAGCGCGAGCGGCTTTTGTTGGCTCATAATCTGCATAAGCATCATCCACTACTTTTACCAATGTGTTCAATTCCGAAATAATCCACTGATCAATTTCCGGTCTTTCACTCAACGGAATTTCTGCTTCTTCAAAAGTGAAATTATCAATATTAGCATACAACGCAAAGAAAGAATAGGTGTTGTATAAAGTCCCAAAGAATTTACGACGCACCTCAGCAATTCCTTCCAAGTCAAATTTTAAATTGTCCCAAGGATTCGCATTCGAAATCATATACCATCGTGTGGCATCTGGTCCGTATTCGTTTAATGTTTCGAATGGATCGGCGGCATTTCCTAAACGTTTGGACATTTTTTGTCCATTTTTATCCAACACCAAACCGTTAGAAACTACATTTTCATACGCTACTTTATCAAAAACCAAAGTGGCGATGGCGTGCAAAGTATAAAACCAACCACGAGTTTGATCGACACCTTCGGCAATAAAATCAGCAGGAAAATCTTTGTTTTCGTCTATTTTGTCTTTGTTTTCAAATGGATAATGCCATTGTGCATAAGGCATGGAACCCGAATCAAACCAAACATCAATCAAATCGGATTCGCGTTTCATTGGTTTTCCAGAAGCAGAAACCAAGGTGATTTCATCGACCACATTTTTGTGTAAGTCAACCAAATCATAGTTTGCTTCGTCCATATTTCCAATTTCGAAACCTTTGAAAGGATTTTCTTTTTGGAAACCTGCCGCGATGGATTTTTCGATTTCGTTGTATAATTCTTCAACCGAACCGATTAATATTTCTTCGGTTCCTTCTTCGTTTCTCCAAATTGGCAATGGAATTCCCCAAAAACGGGAACGCGACAAATTCCAGTCGTTGGCATTTTTCAACCAATTTCCAAAACGTCCTTCGCCAGTTGCTTTTGGTTTCCAGTTGATGGTTTCGTTCAATTCGAACATTCGATCACGAACTTCCGTGATTTTGATAAACCAGGAATCCAATGGATAATACAAAATTGGCGTGTCGGTTCTCCAGCAATGTGGGTAACTGTGCACGTATTTTTCTACTTTGAACGCTTTATTTTCTTCTTTTAACTGAATGGCAATTTCTACATCGGCAGAACGTTCTGGAGCATCACCTTCAGTATAATATTCGTTTTTAACGTATTTTCCAGAATAATTTCCTAAACCATCGATGAATTTTCCTTGCAGATTTACCAATGGAACTGGATTTCCGTTTTCGTCCAAAACTAGCATTGGCGGAACTTCAGGAGTAGCTTCTTTAGCCACTTTAGCATCATCAGCACCAAATGTTGGGGCAGTGTGCACAATTCCTGTTCCATCTTCAGTCGTAACAAAATCTCCTGTAATTACTCGAAAAGCATTTTCTGGGTTTTGGTATGGCAAAGCCAATTGCATCAATTGTTCGTAACGAATTCCAACTAAATCAGCACCTAAAATATCATTTCTAATAATTATATAAGGGATTTTTTTATCTCCTGTTTTGTAATTACTAAATTCAGTATCGTTTAAAGTTTTAAAATACTTCCCATTAAATTGTTTTCCAATTAAATTTTGAGCCAAAATCACATCTATTACTTCATCAGTATATTGATTATAAGTTTTAACTAAAGCATATTGAATTTTTGGACCAACAGTCAAAGCGGTATTTGAAGGCAAAGTCCAAGGAGTTGTTGTCCAAGCAAGAAAATATGTGTTCTCAAACAAAGAACCAAACCCCAATCTTTCTTCCAAAATTTTTAGAGAATCCGCAGTTATCTTAAACTGAGCAACTATCGTTGTATCTGTTACATCACGGTAACTTCCTGGTTGGTTCACTTCGTGGGAAGATAATCCTGTTCCCGCTTTTGGAGAATACGGCTGAATGGTGTAGCCTTTGTACATCAAATCCTTGTTGTAGATTTGTTTCAAAATCCACCAAACGGTTTCCATATACTTGGATTTGTAGGTGATATATGGATCTTCCATATCCACCCAATATCCCATTTTTTCGGTCAGATCGTTCCACACATCGGTGTAACGCATCACGGTTTTTTTACAGGCTTCGTTGTATTCAGCTACGGAAATAGTTTTCCCAATATCTTCTTTGGTAATTCCTAATGATGCCTCGGTTCCTAATTCCACAGGCAAACCGTGGGTATCCCAGCCTGCTTTACGCTTTACTTGGAATCCTTTTTGGGTTTTATAACGGCAAAATATATCTTTAATCGCACGTGCCATCACGTGGTGAATTCCCGGCAGTCCGTTTGCCGAAGGTGGTCCTTCAAAAAACACGAATGGTGGGTTGCCTTCACGAGTGGTTACACTCTTCTCGAATATGTTTTCTTTTTTCCAAAAATCAAGTACTTCCGACGCCACTGTTGGCAAGTTAAGTCCTTTGTATTCAGTAAATTTTATGCTCATTTTATCCTTTTCTTAAATCGTGGTGCGAAAGTAGTGATTAATAGTAAAAAGGCAAAAAACAAAAGGGAAAAGTTATCGACTTGAGCGATTTTTTAACCACAAATTTCACGAATTCACACTAAATTTTTTTATTTCTCAAAATTAGTGTCATTCGTGTCCGAATTTTTCAAGAAAAAACATCCTTTAAAACGTCCAAAGATTTTGGTTTTCGGAAACCATCGAGATGGAAAGTGTAGTAATCAATTAGGATTTTCAAGACGATTTGTCTTTCGATGACGTGAAAGATTTTTTGGTCATTTTCAAATTTCAAATTGATGAGTTTTTTAAAAAGGTTGGTTTCGTGTTCCGTGAGTGAACCAATGCCGTGAAATGGAGTAAAAACACCTTCGTTGGTGTCGAAAAAAGGGAATTCCATTTCGGAAATATCGGGATAAAAACCGAGATATTTGGTCATTTCTAGCATTAAAATCAGGTGAAAATTAGCCGTTTCATCGTGATTGTCGAGCCAGAACAAAGCGGTTTCCAAGAAGGAAAAAAGGTGTTCGTTTTTTTCTTCTTCGTGAATGGAATGGTGCAGGATTTCGGAAATAAACATCACAATTGTACTCTTATAAATATCCGAATGAATG
>NZ_JAQTPQ010000078.1:13644-14245 GCF_028712645.1 Flavobacterium sp.
CCTTATTCTTATGAATAGCTTCGATTTCGAGAATTGTCAACGGCTGGAAATAAGCTATTTTCTGGTTTGATTTTCGGGAGGAAAAAGCATCACGTACAAAGTAAGATTTTAAGCCATTAGATTCTGTAAAACACTTTACAATCAAGCTTTTCTCTTGGTATTTGAGAGAAGAAATGACGATGGCTTTGGTTTTGATTTCCATAAATTCAAATTGTTATTCTATTGCAACTTTTCTCGTAGAATTGTATCGGTCTAAAAATCTATTTTCAATGAAAAACCAAGAAAAAACAGCAAAAAACAAAGTAATTAAAATCACTAAAATTGACATTATAATTGGATTATAATTTTCAAATAAATTATATTGTCTAAAAAGCTGAATTATTGGAAAATGATAAATATATAATCCATAAGTAAAATCGCCATATTTGCCAAAATTATTTAAAAACGGAAGGCTAAAAGCAGCAAGAATAACTAGTGTCCCAAATGCAGCTGGATAAAATAAATCGATTTGAAAATTTGAAAAATTTAAAAAAAACTATAACATAATTGCTGAAATCATTAGCACTTTCTTATTCTGCAATACAGAGTCGAAATTCAAAAA
>NZ_JAQTPQ010000320.1 GCF_028712645.1 Flavobacterium sp.
ACCAATTTTCGCAAACTCTTCAATTACCCAGTCTTCAATCTCGTCTGAAAACTCTGTTAATTCAACATCATCATCATCAGATGTAGAACCAGCAACATCTCCTTCACGAATAACATCTAACTCGTAACCTGTTAGCTGACCTGCTAATTTAATATTGTGACCTCCTCTACCAATTGCTTTAGAAACTTCTTCTAATTTCAAGAAAACTTCAGCTCTTTTTGTTTCTTCATTAATTTTAATTGAAGAGACTTTTGCAGGGCTTAATGCTCTTGTAATATACAATTGTATGTTAGTGGTATAATTGATAACATCTATGTTTTCATTTCCTAATTCGCGAACAATTCCGTGAATACGAGAACCTTTCATTCCTACACAAGCTCCTACTGGGTCGATTCTATCATCGTATGAATCAACAGCGACTTTTGCTTTTTCGCCTGGAATTCTTACTACTTTTTTAACCATTATCAATCCGTCGAAAACTTCTGGAATTTCTTGTTCGAATAATTTTTCTAAGAATTTCTCTGAAGTTCTTGACATAATTATTTGAGGTTTATTTCCTTTTAATTCAACGCTTTCAATGATTCCTCGAACATTGTCTCCTTTTCTGAAAAAGTCTGATGGAATTTGTTTTTCTTTTGGAAGAACAATTTCGTTTCCTTCATCGTCAATCAAAATTACAACTCTTGGACGAACATGATGTACTTCGGCAGTATATATTTCGCCTATTAAATCTTTAAATTGTTTATATAGATTTGTGTTGTCGTGTTCGTGAATTTTAGAAATTAGGTTTTGGCGTAAAGCTAAAATGGCTCTTCTTCCAAGGTCGATTAGCTTAACTTCTTCTGAAACTTCTTCTCCAATTTCGAAATCAGGTTCTATTTTTCTGGCTTCGGTTAATGTAATTTCTTCATTTTCTAAATCTAAATCATCGTCGGCTACAATAACTCTACGTCTCCAGATTTCCATATCGCCTTTATCAGGATTAATGATAATATCAAAATTGTCATCTGATCCAAATTTTTTCTTCAATGCATTTCTAAATACATCTTCTAATATCGCCATAAGCGTTACACGATCAATAAGTTTATCGTCTTTAAACTCTGAAAATGAATCGATTAATGCTAAATTTTCCATGCCAACTAATTAATTAAAATGTTACTGTAACAATTGCTTCTTTTATTTCTGTATAAGGTATTTCTTGTGTTTTTTGAACCGTTTCTTTTCCTTTTCCTACTTTTTTTGGTTCTCTTGCTTTCCACGACAAAATTATAAAATTATCATTAGCTTCAACTAATTCTGCTTCAATTGTTTGGGTTGCTAATTTTACTATTAATGTTCTGCCAACGTTTTTTTTGTATTGACGAATCATTTTTAATGGTGATCCAACGCCTACTGATGCTACTTCTAAAGAAAAATCCTGTTCTTCTCTATCTAAATTATGTTCTATAGCACGACTAATATCAATACAATCCTGCAAAGCCACACCATTATCTCCATCTAAAGTTACGATAATTTTAAAATTATCTGTAATTGTTAAATCTATCAGGAAAATAAAGGGTTTCTCTTCTAATCCTGCAATCAATAATTCGTTAACTTTTTCTTTAAATGTCATAATTTTTATGAAAAGAGGCACGCAATGCGTGCCTCATTATCTAGTTTTTTATTAAATAACTGTGCAAATATAGTGTTTTTTTTGTAAAACAAAAATGATTGTTTTATGTTAAAAAAAGTTTGAAGACTTAATCTCCCGAATATTATGTTCTGTTTATCAAATAATTTCAAAAATTTTTAATTATGAAACGGATTTTAATACTAGTTGATTTTTCTGAATATTCAGAAGAAGCTCTAAAAGTTGCTGCACAAATTACCCGAAAAAACGGTTCGATTCTCAAACATTCCTGTTTTAGTCATAAAAAAAGAGACGAAAGAGCTTAAAACAAATAATTTTATCTTTGCTTCAGATTTTTCAAAAGAAACTCGAAAACCTTTCCTAAAAATGATTCAATTTGCAAATTTTTTGATTCAAATCTGTTTTTAGTAATGCTTTGTACTCCTACGTAGTTTCAAGATTACGGCTAATGCTGAAAAAATAATGTCTGATTTTATAGCTAATTTCGACATAGAAAACTATTCCTCACACATTTATAACGACATCAATATTGAAAGCGAAATTATAAATTTTGCCAACAGTGTAGAGGTAGATTTAATAGGAATGTGTACCCATGTCAGAACTGGATTGGCACATTTCTATAATGGAAGTATAGGAGAATATCTAGTAAATCACACATAAAACCTGTGATAACTTTCAAAATTTAAAGTTACACAAAGAAAAATCACTTTAAATCAGGGTAATTTTGGCTGCATTCCTTTTCGCATTTCATTAAATAATTTAAGAAAAAGAAGATGTTGATTAGTGCATCTTCTTTTTCTGTCTATTAAATTGGTTAATGTTCAACCACCAATTTGGCTGTTTTAACAATATTGTCCGTTTGCACAGTAACAGTATAAATACCATTGGCAAGATAGCTGATATCTATTTCGTTGCTATTAGCACCTTTCATAGTTGTTATTTGTTTACTAAGCACTTTCTGGCCTGTCGTGTTCAGGATCGTAATGATACTCTGCCCGTTTTCCTTCGTATTAAAATATGCTGTAACCCTATTTGATACTGGATTTGGAGAAAGTTTTACTCCATTAATAGCTTCTATCTTCTCATTTTGAATTGCAACAGTTTCATTGACTTCCTTACCGCTTGTTACATTACTTCCAGATAATGTGTCTTTTTTTGAATACATGGCTTCAATGTTGGAGACACCCAATTTAGATGAATTAACTAGATCTGACGTTACCTTTTTTAATATTGAATAACCCCAAATATCAATTGCTTTTCCATTTGTAGCTGTACAGGTTATCCCCGCCTGAAACCGGTAGATTCTGCCAATTTTAAGGTTCATAGCAATAAAACCTGGTCCAGAAAACATTCTTTCTGTTTTCCATGGCGCCCAAGTAACCCCATCTGTACTTAATATACTGCTCCGAAAAATATAATTCCCAAATGGAGTAGTGTCGTCCCACACAAGAATTAAATAATTACCGATTACAGAAGTCGTACTTTTTGCGGATGATACCCTAAGATTTGTTGGAGCAATACAATCATCTGAAAGTGGCACCAACTTTCTTCCTATGATTTCACTCCAAAGGTCAGTTGAGATTCCGTTTAAACCTGTACAGACTATACCTACCCTAAACTGATAGGATCTGTTGGTTATAAGCCCGGTAGAAATATATGGTGGTCCATAAATATCACTTCTTTCAGTTACCCATGGTCCGAACGTAACCCCATCTGTATTTATTATCCTTCTCTGGAATTTATAAGGTCCAGAGGTATTATTTAGATTCCAATTAAAAGTTATAGAATTTGAGCTTTGCGCTGTTATTTTTAAAT
>NZ_JAQTPQ010000321.1 GCF_028712645.1 Flavobacterium sp.
TCCTGGAGCAAGAAGCAATTTTGTTCCGCTTTCGAATGTTTTTTCTCGTTTCTTATCAAAAGGATAACTATCGTCGTGGGAAGAAACATAGTTCATAACTGTATTTCCTTTTAAGTCATTTTGAAGAATTGTGCTGTATTTTGAAAACAAAGATTCATAATTCATTTTGGCTTCGTTTCTAAAATCAAAATTGATTAAACCAGTAAAACCATTTTCGAAATAGTTGACTTTTTTATCCCCAAAATCATACAGTTTTTTGTTTCCAATGTTGTAGCCATAAACTTCTCCAACTGTAAAAAAAGCATTGTTATCTAGTACCTTATCTGGGTTATTTTTTTTGAAATCGGCAAATGCTCCGTCGCATACTTTTTTGAAATCTGCCCAAACATCTTCATACGTGTGTTTGGCTGTATCAACGCGATAACCATCTATTCCATAATCGGTGATGTAATCGGATAACCATTTCATAATGTAATATTTTGGTGCACGAGGATAACCGGTTTTGGTAAAAAAGGCATCTAATTGGGCTACTTCTTGTTCGTAACGCCCTTCTTTTTTCCATTTTTCGATTAAGAATGGAGGTAGATCCACATTCTCAGTACTTTCGGTTTTTACATCTGGAAGATTTTCAACCAAGGTGCAATTTATATAAGTGTCATAAGATTTGTAAGTGCATTTTGGTGTTGTTCTCACCCAATCATTAGGATAAACAGAGTCTTCAGCAGTTACAGGTCCAGTGTGATTGATAACGGCATCCAATAAAACACGAATTCCTTTTGCGTGTGCTTTTTGTACCAATTCAGCCAAATCTTTTTTAGTTCCAAAACTAGGATCTATTGCCGACCAATCTCTTGCCCAATAGCCGTGAAATCCATAAGTAAATCCTGTTCCTTCATCTACACCATCGTGAATTTGTTCTACAACTGGCGTCATCCAAATGGCAGTTATTCCTAGTTTTTCAAAATAGCCTTCATCTATTTTTTGAATTATACCTCGAATATCGCCACCTTCAAAACCGCGCAATTTTCCAGTTGTTTTATTTCTGTAGTAATTATAGTCGTTCGTTTTATCTCCGTTATTGAAACGGTCGATTAACAGAAAATACACATTGGCATTTTCCCAAACGAAAGGGGTTTTTGATGCTGTTTGAGCAGTTTTAGTAGAGGAACAACTTAAGAAAAGAAGAGAAAGGGCAAACAGTAGTATTGATTTTTTCATTTTTGTTTTCTTTCATACCTAACAGGTTTTTAAAACCTGTTAGGTATAGTTACATTTGTATTTTGATTTCAACTTCAGTTCCTTTTTTCCAAGAAACTGGAATTTCTATCGAAGTTTTATTAGTTTTAAATTTCACGCTTTTTCCATCTACCGAAATGGTTTTGGCTTTTATATTGTGGACAATCAAATTTACATTTTTATCCAAAGATTGAAAGTTTTTTCCAATTTCCGAACTCAATTGGATAACAACTGTTTTGCTATTGACATTACTATGGAAATTCAAAATTTCATATTCTTCTTTTTCAAATGCGTTTGCCGTTAAACCATCATCATTATAAATTCTTCCTTTGCTTTTTGTAGTTTTTGCATCAAAATAATAATGCAAATCGAAGTTAGCCAACGAATATTGCGATGTGTTTTGAATGGTTTTTATCATTGGAATAAAAGCACCACCGCGAACATAAACAGGAATATGATCTTCAACAACCGCTATGTTTGCAGTTGTTCCGGCCAATTGTTTTTTATTGGAATTGAAATCAAACCAATTGTTATTTTTTGGAAAGTAAACAGTAGTTGAAGTGATTTCAGCTTTTGTAATTGGAGTAACTAGGAAATCATTTCCCCAAAGATAGGTTTCACAAACAGTCAATAATTTAGGATTATTTGGTTCTTCAAAAAACAACGGACGCATTAAGGGAGTTCCTTTTTGGTTATTTTCAAAAGCCAAAGTATAATTGTAAGGTAAAAGTTGGTAACGCAATTCTACTAGTTTCTTGGCTTTTGCTTTGGTTATAATGTCTTTGCGAGCCACTTCCGAAGCGACTTCTTCTTGAGCGTGGGGACGAAATATTGGTTGGAAAACACCATATTGTAGCCAACGAATATACAATTCGTTGTCAAAATAATCGCCTGCAAATCCTCCTAAATCAGAGTGCATATACCCCATTCCTTGCATTCCCATTTGCAAGGCGATTTCGGTTTGCGATTGCAATCCGCCCCAAGAACGGCTCACATCACCAGACCACGGAATCATCCCGAAACGTTGTGAACCAGAATATCCAGCACGCATCAGAATGAATGGACGCACATTTGGAAAATCTTTTTTGTAACCGTCAGCAATTAATTTTGCCCAATTGTGGCCGTAAACATTATGAATTTCATCAGCTTTGCCACCAGCGGTAATTGCTTCGGATGGGAATACTTCGGGTTCGCCCAAATCGCCCCAAAGTCCGCCAACGCCTTGATTGATTAAGCTTTTGTAAATATTCCAAAACCAGTCTTTTCCTTCGGGTTTAAAAACATCTATGATTCCAGTATTTCCAAAATAGAAATCGTAAGTAAAAGGTTTTCCGTTTTTGTCTGTTGCGACTACTTTTTTATCTACAACTTCCTGCCATTTACTTGAAGTTGTCAGCACAAAAGGTTCCGTTATTAAAACAGTTTTTATTCCTTTTGCATTTAAATCGGCAATCATTTTTGTTGGGCTTTTGAAGTTGTCTTTATCCCAATCTAAATTTCCCATTGTTCCTTGAATGGTTTTTCCAAACCAATATAAATCGAGAATTATCGCATCGACAGGAATTTTATCTTCTTCAAATTTATTGATGGTTTTCTCCACCTCTTCTTGAGTATGATAACCAAAACGACTAGAAAAATTCCCTAAAGTCCATCGAGCAGGTAAGGGTTGTTTTCCAGTTAAATCAGTGTAATTTGAAATCAAATCCGTCCAAGAATCGCCTACAATTACTTGATAGGTTTTTCTTCCCGAAATAGTCTCATACGCTAAAGTATTATCTTTTTTACTATCTAAATCCAAGTAGCCAATGGCAGAATTATCAAAATGAACCGCATACAATTTAGAAGATAAAACCATTGGAATACAAAAATTCATTAATTCCGAATGCGTTTCGTAACCATAATGAGCTCGGTTATACAAAGCTAATTTATTGCCACGACGGTTCATTCCTAAAGCACGGGCTCCGCCACCATATAAAACTTCATCAGGTGAGATATTGAACTGAATTACTTCTGTTGAATCTGCTTTGATGTTGCCTTTTACATTTTCTAACGGGATATGTTTTTGTTTGAAATAACCGTTTTTTTCTGATAACAAAAGCTTTTGTTGATTGAAATAAGAGATTTGAAATGGTGATTTTTGGACAGTTACTACAATTCCTTTTTTGTAAAGACTTATAAACTTTGGCGTTTC
>NZ_JAQTPQ010000322.1 GCF_028712645.1 Flavobacterium sp.
GAAACCGAAACTACCTATGTTATGGAGAATGTGCTTGCAATGAAAGAGGAGGCATATGTAAATAATATTGATAATTATACTTCAACTTTATCTCAAGAACTATCAATGACACGTTATCCAGGCAAATCTTTAGAAACCTATTCGACTGATTGGGATGCGGTTGTTAAAACAATTTATGAATATGAGGACTTTGGTCCTGAACTCAACAAAACAGGATATTTTGAAGACGATTTAAAACCCGTTATAGCAGGACTTACAACACCTGAAGAAAAAATATTGGCGATATTAAGTTATGTTAAAACAAGCGTAAAATGGAATAATTATTTAGGATATTCTTGTGATGATGGTGTTAAAAAAGCCTATAAAGACAAGATAGGAAATATAGCCGAAATCAATTTAATGCTAACTGCAATGTTGCGTTTTGCTGGATTAACTGTGAACCCCGTATTGGTAAGTACACGCTCTAATGGGATTGCTGCATTTCCTAATAGAACCGCTTTTAATCATGTAATTGTGGCTATAGAAAATTCTGAAGATATGATATTGCTCGATGCTACAGAAAAATACTCAATGCCAAATGTGTTGCCTCTTAGAGATTTAAACTGGTTTGGAAGACTTATTAGAAAAGACGGAACATCGACCGAAGTTGACCTGATGCCCAAAATACTTTCAAGAGAAGCCGTGAATATGAGTGTTGTTTTGAAAAGTGATAGTTCGTTAGAGGGGAAAATAAGGCGACAACTTAGCGATCACGAAGCACTTGAATTTAGACAAAATAAACTACTAACAAGTAAAGAAATCTACTTAGAAGAGCTGGAAAATCAAAACAACAGTATCGAAATAAGTGATTACAAAAGAGACAATGATTTGGATTTATCTAAACCAATTATGGAAAGTTATTCTTTTAAAGATACAAAAGATATTGAAATTATCAATGATAAAATATATGTATCTCCAATGCTGTTCTCAACTACTAAGGAAAATCCGTTTAAACAAGAAATAAGAGAATATCCTGTTGATTTTGGTTATCCTTTTCAAAATAAATACAATATAAACATTGAAATTCCAGAAGGTTATGCTGTAGAATCGATGCCGCAACCTATGAACATTGCAACTGGCGAAAATTTAGGAAGTTTTAGATATATAATAGGCAATACAGGAAATACAATCCAGGTTTCTGTTACAACCACAATAAACACAGCAATAGTTTCGTCAGATTATTATGACGTATTAAAAGATTTTTATCAACAAATGATTGACAAACAAAACGAGAAAATTATTTTAAAAAGAATATAAAATGAACCTAAAAAACTCCCAACTCGAAGTAGATAATTGGATTAAAGAACACGGTGTTCGTTACTTCAATGAACTCACAAATATGGCTCAACTTACCGAAGAAGTAGGTGAAGTAGCTCGAATTATAGCCCGTCGTTACGGAGAACAATCCGAAAAAGAAAGCGATAAAAACAAAGACCTTGGCGAAGAACTTGCTGATGTGGTTTTTGTAGTTTTGTGTCTTGCTAATCAAACCGGAATCGATTTGCAAGCTGCTTTCGACAAGAAAATGGATTTAAAATCAGTCCGTGACAAAGACCGCCACAAGAATAATGAAAAGCTTAAATAATTATGAGTTATGAATTATGAATTGTTAACGAGGAATAGTAAATTGCGCCCCTAAATTATTTGTGACAAAAGCCAAAGGCATAACTCATAATTAATAACTCATAATTTAAAATATGAATTTACTACTACAACCTTCTATTTGTAATCCAAAATCAGCCATTTCAATTACGGGTTCAAAAAGCGAAACTAACAGATTGTTGTTGTTGCAGGCTTTGTTTCCCAATATTGCAATAGAAAACATATCCAATTCTGATGACAGCGAAGTAATGCAAAAAGCATTGTCTGGATGCGAGGAAATCATAGATATTCATCACGCTGGAACTGCAATGCGATTTCTTACCGCTTTTTTTGCAGTCCAAGAAAATAGAACCGTGACTTTGACAGGTTCGCCAAGAATGAAAGAACGTCCAATCAAGATTCTGGTAGATGCATTGCGACAATTGGGAGCCAAAATAGATTATGTAGAAAATGAAGGTTTTCCACCAATAAAAATTATTGGACAAAAACTCTCTCAAAATAAAGTTTCATTGCCAGCAAGTGTAAGTAGTCAATATATTTCGGCGCTTTTATTAATCGCTTCAAAACTTGAAAACGGAATTGAATTGACATTGGAAGGCGAAATCACTTCTGTTCCTTATATCAAAATGACCTTGGCTTTGTTGAACGAAATTGGAGTTGAAACTTCATTCATTGGTAATGTAATAACTGTAAAATCCAGCAATCAAGAACCAAAACCACAAACCCTTACAGTAGAAAGTGATTGGTCATCGGCTTCTTATTTTTATTCTATCGTGGCTTTGGCCAATGAGGGAACGGAAATTACATTGTCAAGTTACAAAGAAAATAGTTTGCAAGGCGATTCTGCTTTGGCAGCTATTTACAAAAAAATGGGTGTTGAGACTATTTTCGATGGAAATAAAATAACATTAGTTAAACAACCTAACTTTAAGTTTGAAACGGTAAAACTTGAACTTAATAAAACTCCAGACATTGCTCAAACAATAGTTGTCACTTGTCTCGGATTGGGAATTGGTTGTCATCTTACAGGACTTCATACTTTAAAAATTAAAGAAACAGACAGACTGGAAGCTTTGAGAATTGAATTGACAAAACTTGGGGCTAATATTTCGGTAACTAACGAAAGTTTGACTTTAAAACCTTCAAATTCAATCAACTCTAATGTAAAAATTGCCACATATAATGACCACCGAATGGCAATGGCATTTGCGCCTTTAGCATTAAAAGTGTCAATCATTATCGAAAATGCCGAAGTGGTTTCAAAATCATATCCTGATTTTTGGATTGATTTGAAAAATATTGGATTCCAGATTTCTTAACATCGCCCCCAATTTATTGGGTTAAATGCACTTTTCTCCTCCCTCTCCTTTGGAGAGGGTTGGGGTGAGGAAAAAATAAACATCGAAACACTTGACAACGCCTATCTGACAGTTGTATATTTGCCCACGATTTAAAATTATGAAAGAGAAAACGCATAATTTATAAAT
This sequence comes from Flavobacterium sp., assembly GCF_028712645.1. Taxonomy (GTDB): domain Bacteria; phylum Bacteroidota; class Bacteroidia; order Flavobacteriales; family Flavobacteriaceae; genus Flavobacterium. The sequence goes on from NZ_JAQTPQ010000322.1 coordinate 3,129, forward strand.
CCTAACTCATAACTTTCTTATATGAAATTATCACATTTTCAATTCAATTTACCAAAAGAACTTCTTGCAGAATATCCATCTGAAAACAGGGATGAAGCGCGTTTAATGGTTATTGATCGCAAAAAACAAACTATTGAGCACAAAACATTTAAAGATGTTATCGATTATTTTGATGAAGGTGATGTCCTGATTTTGAATAATACCAAAGTTTTTCCAGCACGTTTATACGGAAATAAAGAAAAAACAGGAGCAAGAATCGAGGTTTTTTTATTGAGAGAATTGAATGCAGAGCAACGTC
>NZ_JAQTPQ010000323.1 GCF_028712645.1 Flavobacterium sp.
TAGTTTGAAGACTTTTGCACGTTGGACAACGCTTTTTTTTGAATTTGTCATAAATAAAAAAGTTTATTGAAACGAATTTCAATAAACTTTTGGAAACATCATATTTTATAATGCTTTACAGCATTTTTACCAACTATTTTTGACTATTAAACCCTAAATTTTCACTTTTCTATTCTCTTGTAAAGTCGAAAAAACATCTAATATGTAAATTCTATTTTCTTCGATTCTATAAATTATTTTGTAATTCCATTTGGGAAAAAATCTAATTTCTTCAGAATTATAAAGCGGTTCTTTTGGATTTTTTTTTGGAAATATATTTAATTTTCCTCCTAAATCAAACAAGGTATCAATAACTAAATCCGCATTTTGTGGGCTTTCTTCAAAAATATAATCATAAATAGATTGCATAGAAAATATAGATTCTTCGGACCATTCTACAACTTTCATTTCCGCTTAATTTTACTTTTCCCTTCCTCAGTTGAATAGCCAACAGCCCCAGAATCAGAAGCAATCATTATTTCGTCTAAATGATCTTTATATTCTTTTACAGAAAGTGGTTTTCCTGATGTTGTATAAGCAAAGACCTCTTTATCAAGTAATTTTTCAATTTGATTTAGTAATTTCAAATCCGAAATATCTAAAATTCTATGAACAATATTGTTGCGTTGTGTGACTAAATTCATAACTTTTATTTTTAAATATAACATTCATTATATAACCCTAAAACTTAACCTCCACTTTTTCTGAAAATAATTGATCGTTTTGATAATATTCGAAAAACCACTGATTTTCTTTAGAAACTAAAACCCCTTGAACACTTCCTTTTATTGCCATAAAACTGGCAGGATTCGATGTCTTATAGACTTTCATAACCACTTTTGGCTCACTATTAATTAATTGATAACCATAAGAGGTGGGTTGGGCATAAAGTAAATTAGCACTTGTATTTTCAGTAGTTTTAGGTTCGTTTGTCTCTTTATTTATTGGCACAACCACAGCAGCAGCTGGAGTTGAAACTAAAGGAGTTGATTCAGAAACAACTGCTGATTTCGTCCCAGTATTTGTATTACCATTGTATTTATAATTCAAATCATAAACCGATTTAAAAGCATCATTTAACGCTTCATAATAAGCTAATCCCCATTCTTTTTCTCTGCTTTTTCCAATGGCAGATTGATAAATAACAACACCATAACAATCCTTAAATATAATGGAAAGTTTGGTTGCCAAGAAGGCATTTTCTTTCTTCACATCAACGGATAACAAGTTACATCTATCTTTAAATTCTGCAGGAATTGATTCATTGACATAAAATGACCGAAACCCTGCTTTTTGTAAATTAATTTTGGTGATGGTTTGAAGGCGATATTGATTTTCTTCTCTTAGAAAATCATATTTCATTGGAATAATTACCGCTTTATAATCATTTACCGATTGCGAGAAACTATAGCTCGCAATAAATAACATCAGGAATAAGAATCGTGTTTTCATAATTTATAAATATTTTTTAAGGTCTAATAAATGGTTTACTTGTTTAATATTTTCTGACACAGGAGCATTGCTTTCATTAAAAAAAATTGCATCTAACCCAGCATCTAAAGCTCCTTTTACATCTGCATCAATGCAATCGCCAATCATAATACTATTTTCTTTTTGGGTTTTGGCTAAATCCAAAGCATATTCAAAAATCATTGGATTGGGTTTTTTAACTCCCGCCATTTCTGAATTGGTAATCGTTTTGAAATAATGTGTAATATACGAATTGTTCAATTTATTCCCTTGAATTTCTGCAAAACCATTGGTAATAATATGCAAATTATATTTAGGTTTCAAATAGTCTAAAATAACTACAGCGCCATCAAATAAATGATTGAATGTTGGCAAATAAATAAGATATTGTTCTGACAAAACCACAATTTCATCATCAGCAATAGTGAATTTCATTAAATCAAAAGTATCTTTCAATCTACCAAAACGCAATTCTTTTTGAGATATTTCGTCTTTACGATACCTTTCCCAATATTCCTTATTTATTGGCACATAAAAAAGGAGAAATTCCTCCATATTGACTGCTAACTCTTTCATTTTAAAAATAGTTTCAAAAGCCAATGCCGAGTTTTTTTCGAAGTCCCAAAGCGTGTGGTCCAAATCAAAAAAGACGTCTGTTATATTTGTATTCGTTTTCATATTAAAAAATTCCTTCGTCATTAAAACTGTAAAAACCATTTTCGGCAATGATAATATGATCCAACACATTAATATCCAAGTTTCTACCTGCTTCTTTTAATTTTTTGGTAATTTGCTTGTCGGCATCACTAGGAATCAAAGTTCCCGAAGGATGATTATGACATAAAATTAGTGAAGTTGCACCAATTTCGAGAGCGGTTTTAAAAACCAATCGAGCATCAACAATAGTTCCTGTAATTCCTCCTTTGCCCTGTTGCGATTTAGACAGCACTTTATTCGAATTGTTCAAAAATAAAACCCAAAATTCTTCGTGTGGCAATTCGCCAATGATGGGTTGCATCAATTCGAAAATCATCTTGCTGGAAGAAATTTTCGTTAATTCGACTGCCTCTTCTGCCCTTCTTCGTCTTCCCAATTCTGTTGCAGCAATAATCGAAATGGCTTTGGCTTCACCTATTCCCTTGAAATTTATCAATTGCTGAATCGTCAATTTTCCTAAAGCATTCAAATTGTTATCGACACTTGCCAAAATCCTTTTGCTCAATCCCACCGCCGATTCATTGCGACTTCCAGAACCAATTAGAATGGCAATCAACTCCGCATCGCTCAAAGCACTTTTGCCTTTTAGCATCAGTTTTTCGCGAGGTTTGTCGTCTTCAGACCAATTCGTTATTGGGAAATTATTTTGTTCCATTTGTTAAGTTATTCCTTTTTAAACATCCTACCCTCGCTCCGCAAAGTCTCTGACTTTGAGGAAGTGATTTTCGGTCTGTAACCGAACCTATTTTAAAAAAATTTAATTTGCACTATTTTATGTCAGTCTAAGACTGACCAACGATTCCTCAAAGTCGGAGACTTTGCGGAGCAGTTTGTCATTAATAAATTTATTCAATCAAAGTCTTAACCTCATCAAAATTCAATCCACCATAATTCCCTGAACTCATCAACAACAATGCGGAGTTTTCAAAATTTTGATGGAAGATAAAATCTCTAAAATCCTTTGGATTAGTATAAATAATCAAATCTTCTCTGTTGAAAGCTTTTGCGATTTGCTCATAAGTCACTTCTTCCAATTGCTTAATTTTTACCGCGTCTGGCGAATAAAAAACCACCGCAACATCGGCATATTCCATAGCGCCTTCATATTCTTTCAAGAATTCAGCATTCAAACTACTGTAAGTGTGCAATTCTAAACAAGCAATTAAAGTCCTGTCAGGATATTGCTCCTTTACAG
>NZ_JAQTPQ010000079.1 GCF_028712645.1 Flavobacterium sp.
TATTTTTTGGTATTCGGCTTCATCAATATTCCAGACGTTATACGTTGTCGTTATATCACGAAGCATTAAGCCAAAATACCAATCATTTTTTTCGAATTGCACACCGGCATCAAAGCCAAAACCCCAGGAACTCGCAAATTTACCGATGATTCGCCGAATCACTTTGGCGTTGACACCATATTGAAAACCTGGAATTTGCAGTTTTCGAGCGTATGAAAAGGTAACGCCATAATCAGAAGTCGAGAAAAGACTGATTCTGTTGTAGTCAATATTACCTTGACTGTCGATTAATTCGGTGGTGTTCATAATATTATCGACCCCAAAACGAATCAAAGAGATTCCCCAAGCGCTTTCGTCATCAATAGGTTTGGCGTAAGCAATATAATCATATTGAGCAATATTAGCAAAATAATTAGCGTGCATCAACGACACCTGATGGTCTTCAAGATGAATCAAACCTGCTGGATTCCAATAGCCCGAATTCACGTCGCTGGTGCTAGATGTGACTGCATTTGCCATTCCCAATGCTGCGGCATCAACACCAATATTCATAAACTCGTTGGAATATTTCCGCACGGCTTGACCAAAAGAACTGGTACAAAACACAAATAAAAGGAATAGTGTTATTTTTTTCAACATTGATTGTTTTGCCAAGACGAGGGCTATTAAATTTTCACCAAAAATATAATTTTTTAATGAGCTTCATCCTTCCTTTGGCTAAATAAAACCCAAGCCGAGAAAATGTGTTAAAAAACTCTATTAAAAAACGCACTTCTCATTCACTTATTATACTAAATTTGTGAACTTTGACAATCTAATTAAAATTTCAATGAAAATAAAAAAACATATCCCTAATCTAATTACGCTTCTCAATCTTTTTTCTGGATGCATTGCTTTAGTTTTTGTTGCGGAATTGAATTTTGAAATGGCATTCTATTTTGTTTGTTTGGGAATATTTCTTGATTTTTTTGATGGTTTTTTTGCAAGATTATTCAAGGTTTCAAGTCCGCTTGGTTTACAACTGGATTCTCTTGCCGATATGGTGACAAGTGGAGTCGTTCCGGGTTATGTGATGTTTTGTTTGTTGCTAAAAAGTCAGAATCCTATAGCGCCTATAACCATTTTGCCTTATCTTGGTTTTATCATCACTTTGGGTTCCTGTTATCGTTTGGCTAATTTCAATATTGATACCCGTCAAACCGATTCGTTTATTGGTTTGCCAACACCTGCCAACACTTTGTTTATTATGAGTTTGCCTTTAGTTTTAAAGTATTCGGATTCCTTGATGATTTTTGAAATACTCTCTAATTATTGGGTTTTATTGGCAATTACTTTGCTTAGTGCCTATATACTCAATGCTGAAATCCCACTATTTTCCTTAAAAATAAAAGATTTTAGTTTCAAGAAAAACAGTCTTCAAATAGTATTTTTATTACTGTCACTTTTGTTGTTAGGTTTCTTCCAATATTTGGGAATCCCGTTGGTGATTATCACCTATGTCTTAGTATCAGTTGTGAACAACAATTTCCTGAAAAAGTAGCTTTTCAATGAGGCAAAAAAGCGTCAGAAGTAGCACTCCAATAAAACGAAGGTCTCGAAAAAAAGCTTCTTTTTTCTCTGGCAAATTCATTCGTCTTTCTATAATTGGTTTTTCAGTCTTGCTATTTTTAGGAATTGGCTATCATTATCGAAATGGATTCTTGTATTATCTTGGATTCAAATCCAATAAAATCCAATTCGAAAAAGCCGAGGCTAAACGAATTTCGGATGTTCGCAATTACCAAGTGTTGGAAAGTCATCAGGGTAAAGCCATTGGTTTGGATGTTTCTGAATTTCAAGGAACCATCGATTGGACTTTGGTCGAAACTATCGAAGAGAGTTATCCGCTCGAGTTTGTTTTTATTCGTGCTACCGCTGGGAATGATAGAGAAGACAGGAAATTTGAAGAAAATTGGCTTGGCGCCAAAAAAAACAAAATGATTCGTGGCGCTTATCATTACTATCGTCCCAACGAAAATTCATTGGAACAAGCCGAACTTTTTATTAAAACTGTTCGCCTTCAAAAAGGAGATTTACCTCCGGTTTTAGATATTGAAAAACTACCCAAAGAGCAATCAATTACAAATTTGAAATTAGGATTGAAGCGATGGTTAAAGGCTATTGAAACGCATTATAAAGTAAGACCAATTATTTATACCAGCGAGAAATATTATGACGATTTCTTGAAAGAAGAGTTCTCAGATTATCTTTTTTGGATAGCCAATTATAATTTTTATCGAGAGAAAATTGGAGACGATTGGCTGTTTTGGCAATTTACAGAGAAGGCGACCATTCCTGGAATCAAAGGCAATGTCGATGTGAATATTTATAACGGTGATGTCGAGCAGTTGCGGTTTATTACTTTGGAGTAGTGGCGTTTTCAAACTCAGTCTTTTTATTCATCTTTTCGAAAACAAACTCTGGATTAGTATAATCGATAGGTATTCCAGGAACAAAACAAGGGATGTCTAAAAGAGTGGTTGTAGCTCCTTTCCCTAACAATAACTGATTGTTCTTTTTCAATAAAGCGATAGGAGCCTTCTTCCAGCTGCCACCATACGATATATAATTATAGATTCCACGTAAGGAATCGCCAATAATTTCACCTCTTACACTTCCTGAATCCTTGCCTATTTTTCCGTATTTTACCTCATATTGTCCGTAAAAACGATTTTTGTCTATGGTCAAAGTTAAAACGGCTGTATCCTTTTTGTTCATCGCACGATAAATAGAAGGCGCTTCTTTTTTGTTGAAGTTACAGCTGTAAAGTAATGCTGTTAAAACGAGGATTGATAAAGTGATTTTACCACTAACTATTCTTTTTGCCTTTTCCATAATTAGTAAATTCATTTTGTCGAGTAGTATAAAAATCCCCAAATCCAATTGTTGGAGTCTTCGCTCTATTTTTCTAAAGTTTCCTGACTTGGTTATTTTTCATTTTTTAGAATAGTTGCGAATATTAAAATTCCAACTTCTTTTTCCTCAACTCGAAATTCTGACCTAAATATACACGGCGAACCATTTCATCGACTACTAATTCTTCTGGTTTTCCTTCTTTTAAAATTCCACCTTCAAACATTAGATAGGTCTTGTCAGTAATGGCCAAGGTTTCTTGTACGTTGTGGTCAGTAATTAAGATGCCTATATTTTTGTTTTTTAATTGCGCTACGATGCGTTGAATATCTTCAACAGCAACGGGGTCAACACCGGCAAAAGGTTCATCGAGTAGGATGAATTTAGGGTCGGTGGCAAGGCAACGTGCAATTTCAGTTCGACGTCGTTCTCCACCAGAAAGTAAGTCACCACGGTTGGTTCGAATATGTCCTAAACCAAACTCCTCTATCAAACTTTCCATTTTGGCTTCCTGCTCTTCTTTGGAAAGTTTTGTTAATTGTAAAACACTTAAAATATTATCTTCGACACTTAATTTTCTAAAAACAGAAGCTTCTTGTGCCAAATAGCCAATGCCTTGTTGGGCTCTTTTATACATTGGAAAATGAGTGATGTCCAAATCATCAAGATAAATACTGCCCAAATTGGGTTTTACCAATCCCACGATCATATAAAATGAAGTTGTTTTTCCAGCTCCGTTTGGCCCCAAAAGTCCTACGATTTCCCCTTGATTCACTTCAACCGAAATGCCTTTGACAACGCTTCGACCTTTATATGTTTTGACTAGATTTTCGGCTCTTAATTTCATATTAATTCGTTATTCAAATTCAATATTTGTTATATGACTATTCATTATTATTAATACCAAAATAAATATTGGCACACAGATGACACTGATTTTTTTAATTCAAATTCTAAAAATATTTTTAGAATCAGCGTAAATCCGACTTAATCTGTTTTATCCGTGTGTCATTTTTTCTTTGGTACTTTCGTACAATCATAATTTGTTTTTAGCTGGCTTGCTCACTTTTTAATTTTCTTTTATAAACAATAGAAGATATGATGACACTTAATTCAAAAATCACCAGCATTGGGATGGCTACAATGGTTTGGCTTACCACGTCTGGTGGTGTTACTATGGCGGCAACAATTAGTACCAAAACTATCGCATATCTTCTGTATTTACGCAAAAAGTCAGGAGTTACAAGCCCTAGTTTCGTTAGAAAATAAATGATAATTGGCAGTTCAAAAAATAAACCACCCGCTAAAACAGATGTTTTTACTAGTCCAATATAGGAATCCAAGGTAAATTGGTTTTTTACAATGGCACTTACTGAAAACGTCGCCACAAAATTCACTGACATTGGGATGATAATAAAATACCCAAAAAGCACTCCTAGAAAGAACAACATTGAGGAAATAAAGATAAATATTTTGGCATTCTTTCTTTCTCTTTCATACAAAGCGGGACTGATAAAGCTCCAAATTTGCCATAGAATATAAGGGAAAGCTAAGATAAAACCTGCCAGAATACACATCCAGACAAACATATTAACTTGTCCTTCCATTTCTGTGTTTTGGATGATAAAAGGCAATTCTTCAATGCAAATACTTTCACCGAAATTTAATTGGTGCGACAAATCACAAAAAAAACGATAAGTAAAAAAGGAAGGTCTTGTAGGTCCAAATATAATGGTGTCAAATAAGTAATCACTTATAAAATAAGTTGCAAAAGCCATTATAATTATTGCCGCAGAGCTTCTAACTAATAACCATCTTAATTCCTCAAGATGATCTAAAAACGACATTTCTTTAAGTGTTTTCTTTCCCATTATACAATTCCTTCTTTTAATATGTCATGCAAATGCAACACGCCTTTATATTCGCCATTGTCAACTACAATCAATTGTGTGATGGCAAAATCTTCGAGAATATTTAATGCATCGGCCACCATCGTTGTGGATTGTATCATTTTTGGGTTTTTTGTCATAATATCTTTAGCGGTCAAATGGGTAAAAGTATCGTTTTCGTTTAGCATTCTTCGAATGTCTCCATCGGTTATGATTCCAATTACTTTTTCGTTTTCAATTACGGCGGTTACCCCCAAACGTTTTTCGGAGATTTCGAAAATCACTTTTTTTATGGGAGCATCTGGTGCAACCATTGGTCTCATAGAGTTGTCGAGCATATCCACCACTCGAAGTAATAATTTTTTGCCCAAAGCGCCTCCAGGATGGTATTTGGCAAAATCCTCGCTAGTAAAATTTCGCATTTCCATCAAGCAAACGGCAAGCGCATCGCCCATAACAAGTTGGGCTGTAGTACTGTTTGTAGGTGCTAAATTGTTTCTGCAAGACTCAGCATCAACGGTGGTATTCAAAACAAAATCGGATTCTTTTGCTAAAAAAGAAGTCGTATTTCCTGTAATGGCTATTAGTTGATTCCCGAATCGTTTCAGTATGGGAATGAGGATTTTTATTTCAGGACTGTTGCCGCTTTTTGAGATGCAAATAACTACATCCTCGGGTTGAACCATACCTAAATCGCCATGAATGGCCTCGGAAGCATGCAAAAAAAGCGATGGAGTTCCCGTTGAATTAAACGTGGCGACCATTTTTTGTGCGATAATGGCACTTTTTCCTATTCCAGTAACGATTAATCGTCCTTTGGATTTAAATAGAATTTGAGTGGCTTCGGCAAAGTTAATGTCAATAAAATCAATTAGTTTAGCTATGGATTCACTCTCAGAAAGAATGGTCTTTTTTGCCAAAATCAAAATATTTTCTTTTGTATCCAAAATAGAATTATTATAAAATTTGTGTGTGTAAAAGAAATTAGTATCTTTAGGTGTCGCAAATTTAGATAAAATACCATTAATAAAGAATGAATTCAAACGAAATTGACATCCACAAAGAATTAAAGAAATTTTTTGGCTTTAACCAATTCAAAGGTTTGCAGGAACAAGTTATTAAAAGTATCCTGAATAAGGAAAATACTTTCGTGATAATGCCCACGGGTGGTGGCAAGTCACTTTGCTATCAATTACCTGCTTTGGTTCAAGAAGGGACAGCCATCGTAGTCTCTCCTCTTATTGCTCTGATGAAAAATCAAGTTGACGCTATCAGGAGTTTATCTTCAGAAAATGGTATTGCACATGTTTTAAATTCTTCGCTTACTAAAACTGAAATTAACCAAGTTAAAACAGATATTAGTTCTGGTTTGACGAAACTGTTATACGTCGCCCCAGAATCCTTGACCAAAGAAGAATATGTAAACTTTCTCAAAACAGTTCCAATTTCATTTGTAGCCATTGATGAAGCACACTGTATATCGGAATGGGGTCACGATTTTAGACCTGAATACAGGAATTTAAAACATATCATCAAGCAATTAGGCGATGTGCCAATTATAGGATTAACTGCTACTGCCACTCCAAAAGTACAAGAGGATATATTGAAAAACTTAGATATGTCGGATGCGACAGCTTATAAATCCTCCTTCAATAGACCTAATTTATATTATGAAGTTCGAACCAAGACCAAAAATATCGAATCAGATATTATTCGCTTCATCAAGCAACATAAAGGGAAATCAGGTATTATATATTGTTTGAGTCGCAAAAAAGTGGAGGCTATAGCCGAAGTTTTACAGGTTAACGGAATAAGTGCTGTGCCTTATCACGCTGGATTGGATGCAAAAACACGCGCCAAACACCAAGATATGTTTCTTATGGAAGATGTAGATGTGGTAGTGGCCACGATTGCTTTTGGTATGGGAATCGACAAACCTGATGTGCGTTTTGTTATTCACCATGATATTCCAAAATCATTAGAAAGTTATTATCAAGAAACAGGTCGTGCTGGTCGCGATGGAGGCGAAGGACATTGTCTTGCTTATTATTCCTATAAAGATGTAGAAAAACTCGAGAAATTCCTATCAGGGAAACCAGTTGCTGAGCAAGAAATTGGTTTTGCTTTATTGCAGGAAGTTGTGGCTTATGCCGAAACTTCTATGTCGAGGAGAAAATTTCTTTTACATTATTTTGGAGAAGAATTCGACAATGAAACAGGTGAAGGAGGCGATATGGACGACAATGTTCGCAATCCTAAAGTCAAAATTGAAGCGAGAGATGAAGTAGTCAAACTGCTCGAAGTCGTTCGTGATACTAAGCATATTTATAAGTCCAAAGAAGTTGTTTTTACCCTTATTGGTCGTGTAAATGCAATGATAAAAGCACATAGAACGGATGTTCAACCGTTTTTTGGTTCCGGGATTAATCACGATGAGAAATTTTGGATGGCATTGTTGCGACAAGTACTCGTTGATGGTTTGCTATCTAAGGATATTGAAACTTACGGAGTTGTAAAAATCACCAAAAAAGGATTGGATTTTATTAAAAAACCAGCTTCTTTCATGATGTCAGAAGACCATGAATACAGTGAAACTGAAGACGAAGCAATTATGACCGCTTCAAAATCAACTGGAGTTGCTGATGAGGCATTGATGGGAATGTTAAGGGACTTGCGAAAAAAAGTAGCTAAAAGATTGGGAGTGCCTCCATTTGTTGTTTTCCAAGATCCTTCTCTCGAAGATATGGCTTTGAAATATCCAATTTCTAATGAGGAGTTGGTTAATATTCATGGTGTTGGAGAGGGGAAAGCCAAAAAATACGGCAAAGAGTTTCTAGAATTAATCAGCCGTTATGTTGAGGATAATGATATTATTCGTCCCGAAGACTTGGTAGTGAAATCTACAGGAGTCAATTCGGTTAACAAATTGTATATCATTCAAAATATTGACAGGAAATTATCGCTCGATGATATCGCTTCGGCTAAAGGATTGAAGATGGAAGACCTGATAACAGAAATGGAACAAATTGTAAATTCAGGCACCAAGTTGAACATCAAATACTGGATTGACGAAATGCTCGATGACGACCAGCAGGAAGAAATTCACGATTATTTTATGGAATCGCATTCTGATAATATTGAAGATGCATTGAAGGAATTTGATGGCGATTATGATATTGACGAATTACGTTTAATGAGGATTAAGTTTATCAGCGAAGTGGCCAATTAATTTTAGATTTTAGATTAAGGGCTTAAAAATCCTGTCTGAAATCTGATTATTTTTTTTCTGACAGGAATCCTCGTTAGTGGCTAACCAAAAATTTCCCCTCGATGTGGTTTTAAAACATCTCGAAAAATAATCATATCTTTTTCTTCTATTACCAAAAAAGCTATGGCATACATATCATTAATGACCTCAAAACCAGTGATTTGTATTTGATGTTTTTCTTGAATTAAATATTCTTTCAAGTGAATTTCGTGATGTTCGGCCGTTTTTGCCGAAGCTGGACCTCTAAAATCCCATATTAGTTTAATTTTTCTAGACATTATTTTGGTTTAAAGCTTTTCGAGTGCGAAGTTACAAAGACTAATTTGAAAATGGATTTCGTATTGAATCATAAATTCCATACAAAATGTTATTTTTGCATTGTGTTTTTGTTTTTCGAATAATCGGATAACCAAATCTACGAATAAACATTATACAATGCCACAAGAACTTCTTCTTCAAGTTTCCCCCGAAATAGCTTCCAATGATATGCTTCTCAAAGATTATTTGGCGAAGCAAATAAAGGTTTCTTCAAAAGATATCCAACATATTTCCATTTTGAAACGCTCGATTGATGCACGACAAAAAACCGTGAAATTCAATTTGAAAGTTGCCATTTACTTGGTTGGAGAATCTTTCGAAGAAAATAAAATTCAACTTCCAGATTATAAAAATGTCGAAAATGCTCAAGAAGTTATCGTCGTTGGCGCAGGTCCAGCAGGTCTTTTTGCGGCTTTGCAATTAATTGAATTGGGTTTAAAACCAATAGTTATAGAACGTGGCAAAGATGTTCGTGGTCGTCGTCGAGATTTGAAAGCCATTAACCGAGATCATATTGTTGACGAAGATTCTAATTATTGTTTTGGCGAAGGCGGAGCAGGAACTTATTCGGATGGAAAATTATACACACGTTCTAAAAAACGAGGTGACGTCAATCGAATTCTCGAATTGTTGGTCGCTTTTGGAGCATCACCAGCAATTTTGGTAGATGCACATCCACATATTGGCACCAACAAATTGCCACAAATTATTCAGGATATTCGGGAGAAAATTATCGAAATGGGAGGCAAAGTCCTTTTCGAAACTCGATTGACCGATATTATTATTAAAAATAATGAAGCGCAAGGCATCGTTACCAAAAAAGGCGACACCATTCTTGCCAATAAAATAATTCTGGCAACAGGACATTCTGCCCGAGATATTTTCGAATTATTAGACAGAAAACAAATTTTTATAGAAGCCAAAGCTTTTGCGCTTGGCGTTCGTGCTGAACATCCACAATCACTAATCGACAGTATTCAATACAGTTGTGATTATCGTGGAGAAAATTTGCCACCAGCTCCTTATTCGATTGTGAAACAAGTTGGAGGACGTGGAATGTATTCGTTTTGTATGTGTCCCGGTGGCGTGATTGCGCCTTGTGCGACAAGTCCTGGCGAAGTGGTAACGAATGGTTGGTCGCCTTCCAAACGAGATCAAAACACAGCCAATTCTGGTATCGTAATCGAATTAAAATTGGAAGATTTTAAGCCGTTTGCCAAATTTGGTGCTTTAGCAGGAATGGAATTTCAAAAAAGCATCGAGCAAAAAGCTTGGCATTTGGCAGGGGAAAGTCAAAAAGTTCCCGCCCAACGAATGGTTGATTTTACCCAAAATAAAGTTTCCTCGAATATCCCGAAAACCTCTTATGTTCCTGGAACATCTTCGATAGAAATGGGTCAAGTTTTTCCAAGATTTCTTACCCAAATATTGCGAGAAGGTTTCGTCGAATTCGGAAAATCAATGCGAGGTTTTTTGACCAATGAAGCCATATTGCACGCACCAGAATCAAGAACTTCTTCGCCAGTTCGCATTCCCAGAGATTCGGAAACCTTAGAACATATTCAGATAAAAGGTTTGTATCCTTGTGGTGAAGGCGCAGGTTATGCCGGAGGTATTATATCGGCAGCAATTGATGGTGAAAAATGTGCGCTGAAGATTGCGGAAACTTTAAAATAGAATAGAAATAGTACAGCGTTTTTTATATATTTAGAATCCTATTCCTAATATTTTAGTATTCCCTAGTGATAGACAAAATCAAAACTTCAGGTTTGAAATATTGATCATTAACTGGAGCAAGCAATTGGATTTTTTTGACCACTTCCATTCCTTTAGTGACCTTTCCAAAAGCGGCAAAACCTTGTCCGTCCTTGTTTCTTTTTCCACCAAAATCTAAAGAAGGTTGGTCGTTGATGCAAATAAAAAAACTGCAAGTCGCCGAATCTGGCGTGTCTCTCGCCATCGAAATAACGCCGTCTTTATGAAGTATTCCTGTTTTAGAAGTCCTCTCGAGAGGAATGGCTGCATAAATTTTTGTCGAATCGACTTCGCCACCTTGTATTACTTCAATTTTTATGGAATCTTTTTGCTGGTTATTTAAAGTTACGGAACGAAAAAAGCTAGTATTGTCATACAAATGGGTATCGACATATTTCAAAAAATTGGCGACCGTAATTGGAGCTTTTTTAGGATATAATTCGACGGTAATATCGCCCAAAGAAGTTTTTATAATGCAAGTTTCCTTCTTCTGAGCAGAACTATTTGTGATTGTAAAAAATAGTAAAATTAGTGTGAGCGAGATTTTTTTCATTGTTTTGGGATGAGTTTTGTTTTGGTCACTTTGTGGAGATAGAGTAGGTACCGATTGCAAATCTGCGCTATCGGTTTTTTTACCATTTCCATTCAAAATTCTCTTTATATTCAACGTTTAACTTTTTCGCAAACGATTTTAAATATTCACATATGTTTTCGGTATTTTCAAATTCTCTTTTCGGAATTATAATTGCTTCAGGCTGTAAACGGATAAAAAAATATTCTTTCGTTTCTATTATAGATTTTATTTGTGAATTATAAAATTGAGCATTGCCTGCTACACTTTTAACTTCAATTTCAGTTTCTGTAAATTTTAACTCCATTAATTTGTCAAATCTATTTTTATATGGTTGAATATTTTTCTTAAATATTTTTTCAAACTTTTTTTTCGTTTCTCTTTTATGAAATATTACGAGAAAAAAAGCAACCGATACTAATGTAATAGCATAAAGATTTTCATTTTTATAAATTGATATAGCAATCAGTATAGCAATAATTGATAAAAATATAAATATTATTTTCTGCGAGTTCTTTCTTAATGATCCTTCAACGTCAAAATGATACAAGTTTAATTGTAAAAAGTCATCTTCCGTTAATTTGTACTTTATATCTGTCATTATTTTTATCCTATTTTCTTTTTATTTTCTTTCGGTTTTCTGTCGCTCGAAACTAACGGCTAACTTGTATATATGCTCAGTTTTATATTAAAAAACTGAGAAAAGCTAATCTATTTGTTTGTATATGCTCAACCAGAGTTGAGGTTTATTTTCCATCAAGCTTTCTCTTTCACAAACCCATCAATCACTTTTTGGTAATAATCAAAAGTAGTCTTGGCGATAGATTCCCAACTGAAAATTTTCAAAACACGTTCTCTTCCTGCTTTCCCCATTTGGATTGCCAAGGCTTCGTCTTCTAACAAAATATTGATTTTGTCAGCAAAAGCTTTCTGGAACGCTTCGGGATTGGCAGGATTAAAATCGGTTCTCGAAACGCTTTGCAGTGGTACCAAATATCCAGTGCTCCCTTCGACAATGATTTCAGGAATTCCTCCCACGTGGCTTCCCACAACAGGCGTTTCGCAAGCCATTGCTTCGAGATTAATGATGCCAAAAGGTTCGTATAAGGAAGGACAGGCAAACACTCGAGCGTGACTGTACAAGACTTTTATTTTTTCGCGCGGTAACATTTCCGAGATTAAAATCACGCCTTCTCGTTCTTTTTTTAAATTGGCAATTAATAGTTCGGTTTCTTCGGCTATTTCTTTGGTATCTGGCGCTCCGGCACAAAGGACTACTTGGCAGTTTTTATTGAAATGTTTGGCGGCCTCAATCAATCCCGAAATTCCTTTTTGGCGGGTAATTCGTCCCACAAAAAGTACAAAAGGAACTTCGGGATCAATCCCATATTCCAAAAGTAAACTTTCGTTAAACGTAGGTTTGTAAAATTCGGGATCAATTCCGTTATGAATAACGGTCACTTTTTCGGGAGCAACACCATAAGCTTCGATAACATCTTCCTTCATTTGTTCGCTCACCGCAATAATTCCATCGGCAGTATTGTAAGCACTATTTTCGATCCAACGAGAAAGGAAATAACCATTACCTAGTTGTTCTACTTTCCAAGGGCGATGCGTTTCTAAACTGTGAGTAGTAAGAATAAGTGGAACTTGTAACAATTCACGGGTAAAAATCCCAGCAAGATGCGTGTACCAAGTATGGCAATGAATAACATCGGCCTCGGGTGTGGCTTGAGATAATTCGACATTTTTACTCAGGTTATGAAACATTTTGATGTGCGGATTGCTGCCATCAACCATTTTAGTTAATGAAGAAGTAATTCCTTGCACGTGCATATTCTCGGAATTTACAGATTGATCGCCAAAACAACGCACTTCTACCTGACCTAATTTGGCCAATTCCTGACTTAAAAAATCGATGTGTACTCCAGCTCCGCCATAGATGTTGGGAGGAAATTCATTGGTAAAAAGTGCTATTTTCATTTTGTAAATTTTTATGGATTTGTATTTTTCTTCTGATGGTAACTGATTTTACATCAACAATCCAAATATAATAAATTTCCATTAGCATTTACATAACCATTAAGATGTAAACCATAATTTTAAGCGCATAAAAAAACCGAAAATTACTTTTCGGTTTCTTCCTATTCTATTTTTTAACTTTCAATCTATCTTTAAATAGTTTTTCAAATTTTTCTATTTTGGGTTGAATCACCATCTCGCAATACGGTTGGCTTTTGTTGTTTTGATAGTAATTTTGATGGTAATCTTCTGCTTTATAAAATTGGTTAAGCGGTTCTACTGTTGTAACGATTGGATTTGAATATACTTTGTCTTTTTCTAAAGCGTTAATAATTTCTTGAGCCGCTACTTTTTGCTCTTCGGTTGTATAAAATATCACGGAACGGTATTGGGTTCCCACATCGGCACCTTGACGGTTTAAGGTTGTTGGGTCGTGAACGGTAAAGAAAATCTTGAAAATTTCGTCTAGTGAAGTAACCGATTTGTCGAATGTGATTTGCACAACTTCAGCGTGACCAGTTGTACCCGTGCAAACTTCTTCGTAAGAGGGATTGACGGTTTTTCCTCCTGCGAATCCTGAAACTACTGATTTTACTCCTTTTAGTTGTTCGTAAACGGCTTCTACACACCAATAGCATCCGCCTCCCAGCGTTATGTTTTCCAAATTGTTTGTGCTATTATTTTCTGCAATGACCTTGTCAGGAACAAAATCCAATGCGATAGAATTCATACAATATCTTTTGCCTGTTGGCGCTGGACCGTCATCAAAAAGATGACCTAAATGGCCATCACATCTACCACATAAAGCTTCAATTCTCTTCATTCCATAAGAATTGTCTTCTTTGTAAACCACGCTGTTTTTGTTTTCTTGCTCAAAAAAACTTGGCCAACCGCAACTACTTGCAAATTTCTGGTCGGATTTAAATAATTTATTCCCACAAGCGGCACAATAATAAGTTCCTTTTGCATCAGAATTCCAAAGTTTTCCTGTGAATGCTCTTTCCGTATCAGCATTTCTTGAAACAGCATACAAATCTTCAGGTAATACTTTCTTCCATTCGGCGTCAGTCAGATTGAGTTTTGTTGTGTCGGTATTTGAGTAATAAGGATTTCCTGGTTTGCTAATTGTATTTTCCATTGTTGAAGGTTTTGAAATATAGTTTTGTTTTTTTGTTGTTTGCCCACAGGCTTGAAACATAAATAGCGGAATCAAGAATAGGAAGATTCGGATTGGGATTGTTGGTTTCATATTTTCTTTTTTTATACTCCAAAAGTATAATG
>NZ_JAQTPQ010000324.1 GCF_028712645.1 Flavobacterium sp.
ATAATAACTGTTGTTCCAAGGCTTATCCAAATAACATACACAATCAAAAAATCGAGAATAAAATTCATAAACCGCTGCTCTCTTGAGGCCGCCAAATCATCTGTGATAGTAAATTTTTTATTTTCCATTTTGAAGATTTTTGATTATTATGAAAAACGTTTTTTTGTAGCAATAAGTTCCTCAAATATAGTGAATTATTATTGAAATAATCCCATTATAATTGACAATATAGAATCAATGTAGCAATCCTTACAAAGCGAACTAACGAAGTAAATAATTCCAAAAAAAACAGCCATCATTAAGATGGCTGTTTTTTATTATTAATTTGTGATTTTTTAAGACCCACACATTTCGCAATCTTCTGGCCCAGCATTTTTGGCCATTTCAATCATTACTCTATATTCTTCGGCGGTCATTTCAACAGCTTCGTTTAAAACAGCGATTGGCTGTAATTTTTGCTCAACTGGTTGTTCTTTTACTTCAATTGGTTCCGCTTTTTTATCGTTATTCAAGGTGAATTTTATCGCGTCAACTGCTGATTTTGTTCTTAAATAATACATTCCTGTTTTCAATCCAGATTGCCAAGCGTAGAAGTGCATTGAAGTCAATTTCGAATAATTGGCATCTTGCATAAACAAGTTCAAAGATTGTGATTGATCTACAAAATAACCTCTTTGTCTTGACATATCAATAATATCTTTCATTGACATTTCCCAAACCGTTTTATACAATTCCTTCAAATCTTTTGGAATATCAAGTTCTTGAACCGAACCGTTCTTTCTCATTAATTCCTGCTTCAAAGTTTCATTCCATAAACCTAATTTTACTAAATCTTCGAGTAAGTGTTTGTTCACTACGATAAATTCTCCCGAAAGCACACGTCTTGTATAAATATTGGAAGTATAAGGTTCGAAAGCTTCGTTGTTTCCTAAAATTTGTGAAGTCGAAGCCGTTGGCATTGGCGCTATCAAAAGTGAATTTCTCACGCCGTTTTCCATTACCTCTTTTCTCAAAGATGCCCAATCCCAACGACCAGAAAGCTCTTCATCTTTCAATCCCCAAAGATTGTGTTGGAATTCACCTTGCGAAATTGGCGAACCTTCAAACGTAGAATATGGACCTTCTTCTTTAGCCATTTCCATCGAAGCAGTTACTGCTGCAAAGTACAAAGTTTCGAAAATTTCTTGATTTAATTTCTTGGCTTCGTCGCTTGTAAAAGGCAAACGCAACATAATAAAAGCATCGGCAAGACCCTGAACTCCAAGACCTACAGGACGATGCCGAATATTTGAGTTTTCGGCTTCTTTTACTGGATAATAATTCCTATCGATTACTTTGTTCAAATTACGAGTTACTCGTTTTGTCACATTGAACAATAATTGGTGGTCAAATTTTCCGTTTTCGATAAACATTGGCAACGAAATAGAAGCCAAATTACAAACTGCAATCTCGTCTTTAGAAGTGAATTCCATAATCTCAGTACACAAATTCGATGAACGAATGGTGCCAAGATTCTTCTGGTTCGATTTTCTGTTCGCTGCATCTTTGTACAACATATAGGGCGTTCCGGTCTCGATTTGAGATTCTAGAATTTTCTCCCACAATTCACGAGCTTTGATGGTTTTTCTACCTTTTCCTCTTTCTTCGTAAGAAATATATAATTTTTCAAATTCATCGCCATAAACATCATACAATCCTGGACATTCGTTAGGACACATTAACGTCCAATAAGAATCTTCCTGAACGCGTTTCATAAACAAATCTGATGTCCACATCGCAAAAAATAAATCTCTGGCGCGCATTTCTTCTTTCCCAGTATTTTTTTTCAAATCTAAGAAGTCAAAGATGTCAGCGTGCCAAGTTTCGATATAAATTGCGAAACTTCCTTTACGTTTTCCTCCTCCTTGATCTACATAACGAGCTGTATCGTTGAAAACTTTCAACATTGGAACAATTCCGTTCGAAGTTCCGTTAGTGCCACGAATGTAAGAACCTGTTGCACGAACGTTGTGAATTGAAAGCCCAACTCCACCGGCTGATTGCGAGATTTTTGCCGTTTGTTTCAACGTATCATAAATTCCATCAATGCTGTCATCTTGCATTGCCAAAAGGAAACAAGAAGACATTTGAGGTTTTGGAGTTCCTGCGTTGAATAATGTAGGCGTTGCGTGAGTGAAGAATTTTTTAGACATCAAGTCATAGGTTTCTATCACTGAATCCAAATCGTTCAAGTGAATTCCAACCGAAACACGCATCAACATATGTTGCGGACGTTCAACAATTTTTCCGTTTATTTTCAATAAATAAGAGCGTTCCAAGGTTTTGAAGCCAAAATAATCGTAGTTAAAATCTCTATTGTATATAATATGCGAATCTAAAAATTCGGCATTTTCCATAATCACTTTATGCACTTCTTCTGAAAGCAAAGGCGCTTCAAGATTCGTTCTCGGATTTACATAATGAAACATTTCGTTCATTGTTTCTGAGAAAGATTTTTTAGTATTAGAATGCAAATTCGAAATTGCAATTCTTGCCGCTAATTGGGCATAATCAGGATGTGCAATTGTCATTGAAGCAGCAGTTTCGGCAGCAAGATTATCTAATTCTGAAGTTGAAACTCCATCATACAAACCTTCAATTACACGCATTGCCACTTTCACTGGTTCGACTAAACTGTTTAGTCCGTAGCATAGTTTTTTAATTCTATCCGTTATCTTATCAAACATTACAGGCTCTTTGTGGCCATCTCTTTTTACTACGTACATAATTTTCAGTTTTATGAAATAGACAATCCCTTCTCTATTTCGGGGTATTTGTGATTGTTTTTGGGAAACTAATCCCTGTAATTTTTTGAAGCTTTTTCCCGCTATTCGTTGCAATCTTTTGTTTTTTAAAGAAAAAACAAAAGGATTTCCACTGCTATCGGGGCTAAAAACAGTTAAGATTTGGGAATCTATTTTTTCAACCATTAAGATATTAAGTTTCATTAAGTCTTAATTAACTTAATATCTTAATGGTTAAATTTTTTACTATTCTTTAAAAATCAGCGTCGAAGCTAATTTTTTGAGCATCAGAATCGGTATTCATAACTCCTGTCTTTTGGTATTCGCCTACTTTCTTTTCAAAGAAGTTTGTCTTTCCCTGAAGCGAAATCATATCCATAAAATCAAAAGGGTTTGCGGTGTTGTATTCTCTTTTGCAACCTAACTCCACCAACAATCTATCTGTAACAAACTCTAAGTATTGAGTCATTAAAACAGCATTCATACCTATCAAACTCACAGGAATCGACTCAGTAATAAATTCTCTTTCAATGTCTAAAGCATCAACAATAATTTCTCTGATACGTGCTTTAGAAACCTTATGTTTCAAATGATGATTGTGCAAATGCACAGCAA
>NZ_JAQTPQ010000080.1 GCF_028712645.1 Flavobacterium sp.
TAAAAGAATATAATAATAAATGGATTTATAATGATATTGTATTAGAAACAATTACTACAGAACAATATGGCTTCTTATATGAAATTAGTAATGGCGATAAAAAGTATGTTGGTAAAAAATTATTCTGGAATAAGGCTGGTACAGAAGAAAGTAATTGGAAATTTTTTTATCCAACAGCTATTGACAAATCAGAATATTTAAATTATAATAGAAAAATTATTTCTATCCATGATAAGTCGAGCTATGAAAATACCCGAGCTGAATTATATGTGAATAAATGGCAATATCAAGGAAACGATTTTAATATCGAAGATATACCAAAGAATATTGAATCATTCGTTTATATTATAGAAGATACATTAAATGATAAATGGTATATTGGTAAAAAAACTTTTTTCTTCAGAAGAAAAAAAATAGTTAATGGTAGAAATAAGAATATAAAATTAGTAAGTGATTGGCAATTTTATTATGGTAGTAATGAATTTTTACATGCTGCTATGAAAGATAAGGATTGTACCTTATTTAAACGTACAATCCTTTATTTGTGTGAATCAAAAGCAGAAGCGTCTTATTTAGAATTAAGGGAACAGATTGATCATCGATGTTTAGAGAAAGAAAATTATTATAATCATTGGATAGACGTTAAAGTAACAAAATCGCATTTGAATAAATTTAATAATAGAAATAAAAACGAGGAATTATTCAGTTTTAATTAACTGTTTATATTTTGATTCGCTTATTTTTTTACCGTCAACATATATTCTTGCCGGAAATTGATTGAATAATTTACCTTTTGAAGATATATTTACTATCATTTGTTGTTCAATTTTAATGTAATATTCATTAAATTCTCCTGTTATATAAAAACTTGTACTATTGATATTTTCACAATGTATGTTTTTTATATTACCTATTTTTTTAATTATCTTAGCTTTCCATTGTAATATTGAATCTTGAGCCAATTTTATTGAAAATTTTTCAAGTTTATCTTCATTGATAATATATGGATTAGGATCATTTGGTTTCAGCACATCTTTACTATAATCACATATAGGTTTGATAGTAGTTTTGAATAATTCACTATAGCCTGAAGCATATATACCTTTCATACTAATACCAAATGATTCAACTAATCCTTCATAAGTATATCTTAATTGCTTTTGATATTCTTTAGCTAAATCAATAACTTTTTTATTAAGGATTGCGTCAATTGTATTCATAATAAAATTCCTTAAAATATTTAAATTATGAATATTATAATTGAAAAATTTAAATAAATAAAGATTATTATACAAATATAATAAATCTTATAAAAATATGAATTAGAATATATCTTTCTTTAATTCTTTCTTAATATCTTCCCATTCAGATATATCTGTTTCTGAAGCGTTGCGATGTGGATCATACATATCCTCATCTACTAATTTAGTTCTGAATTTAACAACATCGTTAAAAGCAGATTTAGAATCTGTCCCTTCATTTATTCTCATTATTATTGTTTTAATTTCAGCATAGAATAAACTAAGATCTTTTGTTAATAATGCTTTATTTTTGTATTGAGAAAATTTATAATGTAGTTTACTTATTATATCTAAGATATATCTGTTTTTTATTGAAATTATTAATTTCATTGTTTGATAATGTGAATCGTGTTTCTTCATTTAAAAATTCATAAAATGTTTTCATTTATTTATCCTTATTTAATTAATTGTTTATAGTTTTTTATTAACCAATTTAGAAATGATTGATAATAAAATGTATCCGCATCATTTCTAACCCACCAATATTCAAAATCTTTTTCAATTGATTTTGAAATTTTTTCAATTTCATCTTCTGAAATTTTTTCGACTCCATTATTATACAATATTTTTGTGCCACTTAATACTGTTAATAATGTTTGTACTCGTTTAGTTATTTGTTTATTATCCATATTACCATTTACCTATAATACATGAGCTTCTTTTAAATTGTATTTTTTTATTCATCATACAACCACATTTTCCGCATATACCCAATTTATCAAACACGCTTGTTTGTAAAAATTCGCATCTATTACATATTTCTTTTCTATTATTTGTTTGTTCTTGATCAGCATATTCTATATTATTTGTTAATGCATCTTTAGCTAAATCGAATAAATCATAACTCATAAGAATTCCTGTTTATATGGTTCTAAATGTTTTAATATTTCTGATATTTTAAGAGCTGTTTCAGAAATATACACTTCATATTTATCTCCGCAGCAACCATCTTTTGTTTTGGTTAATAATGTTTTATCAGAACTAATCAGATAAAACAATTCTCTTAATAATACTAATTCTTTACTTAACATTTTTTATTTTATCGTTAATTTCTTTGATACATTTTCGACAATTATTTTTAAAATTATATTGAAGATATATTTCTTTGAAAGTTGTTTTTGTATCAACTAATTTCTGTAATTGATTTTCTGTTATTGCATTACAAATACAGATATACATTATATTCCACCAAATGGATTATTTTGACTAAAATCAATTAATGTATTTTCTTTATTTTTCACTGCAGTATTGATTCCTAACGCAACATCTATATCATTTGTATTTTGAGGTACCATAGCATCAATAGCGGCATTACCAGTTTGGAATTTTTCGTACCCATGTGTGTATAATTGACAAGTAAGTTCATATACAAAATATTTACCCGTTGGCCAAAAATTATTTGTATCTTTTGTAACGTGTGTTATTTCGAATAAATTGTTAGTAAAAGAACCATTTGCAATAGGATCATCAACCATATCGCCTACATATAATAGATCTCCTTCTCTAGGTCTATTTCTTAATGGTATATTTAATTCTTCGAATGAATCTTTTGACATAACATATATACTTGTTAGCATTTGAGCGAAACCAAATTTACTCATTATATCACCTTCACCACCATCACCCCCAACGTTTTTAAAATATACTTCTATTTGATAATTTGATAGGAAACTCGTTTTAACTGATTCTTTCAAAATATTATCAGAGAGAGTAATATTATTTGCTAATGGAGTACTATCTTTTAATTCATCAGTTCTTGGTATATAATAAACTAATATACCAGATATTCGTAAATTTTCACGTGTTAAACTGCGATATAAACTTTGTTCAGCTTTAGAATGTAAATGATTGAAATATGGTGAAATCGCCATATTAAAACTCCTAAATTAAATATTATTTATTGAACCACAGATAAGGTATCCAGTCAGATAAGTATTCATTATCTGACAATATTATTTTATCTGGAAATATTTCGAGTTCTATTTCATTTAAGTATGAATCCCAGTTATCGTGTATTTTATCTATGAATTGAATAGATGATCCTCGATTAATAAACCTTCGAATGTATTCATATTTTAATGTATGTTCAGGGTATACCAAAGTGTAATGTATATCATATTTTTCTAATTCAGTTCTAACTTCTTTATGGGAAGAAACTAAAATAAAATCCCATATATTTTCATCTATTCTTGAGATGATATTTTGAATATAATCGTGTGGAAAATTATGTTTAAAATTACTTGAATCCGAATCTAAAATATTATAATTTTTTTTGTTTTCTTCGAAGAATGATGTTTTACCAATACCAGGAAAACCAGAAATTATTTTTGTCATTATTAATGCCTTTATTACTAAAAATTTATATTTATTAACCAATTAAGAAATCAATTGGTAGTTGCCAAGTCGATATCAATTCTTCTTCAAGCGAAGATTTCATATCTTGATATTGTTGTAATATTACTGAACCATTTAATACCATTCCTGATGGAAGTTGGAAACCATCATACTTACTAAGATTTAATCCCCATTGAATACCAATTAAAGAAGTTGCGTACTTCTTCAACCATCCGTTGTTCCAAACATTAGGATTATCTTGTGGTAAAACTTTTTCTTGAATTTCAATCAATATATATGTACCAGCTTTAAATTCTGACCAATCTGTATCTATCAACAATTTTTCAGAATATCGATTGAATCGGATCATTTTTTCTCTATTAAAAAATTGATTGATGGTTTCAATATATTGTTGTTGAATAAGATATGATACCATTCCACCAGATGTAACAATACTATTTGCAACAGTTTGAATTATTGACATTTGTTGAGGATTATAGATATTACTATATGAATTTTGTGGATATATTTTTAATACACTTAATGTATTATCTTCGATAGGTATATATCTATTGGTTATATCTAATGGGGTTAATTGGTAGACAATAAAATTTTTAATGCTCCCATCTGCATGAAAATCCCAGAATTTATTAAGAGCATCATCTACTCTATCTTCTATTTGTTCATCTGCGATATTTAATTCAATTACTGGTTCACCTAAAGCTCGTCTGCAATAATTGATGAAATCTGTTCGATTTGTGATAGCCATATTTTCCTCTTGACAATATTTTTATTTTATTTATAATTTATCTTTAAAGAATATATGATTATCATCAACAAAATTAAAATTTATTTGACATTTTGTATTTTTTAAAATATACTTATTAAAAATTTTTGAACAATAAGGTATTTATTATGAATGATGAAACAAAAGCTATTGCTATTTGGGATGATGAAACTCTTTCATGGAAAGCTCAACTGCCAAAAACAACGATAAAATATAAGATCGTAGATAAATATGGTTTTACTCCAGTTGGATCTATACACGGCGAAGAAATATATTCTGATATTATTTATCGAGGAAGCAGTGAAAACTTGTATATAATAATCAAAATAATTGATATAAAAACATGTATATTTTTAAAATATTTTAATTGACAATCTTAAAATATCAATATATACTTATTAAAAATTTTTAAACCATAGGAAAATTATCATGAAAATGAGTGAAAAAGAAGTATTTAGTAAATTGAATCAAATTGGTAAAGTCGAAATTTCAGTCGAGCGTGAAAATATTAAAATGATGACTGTTATGTTTAAAGAACAACAAAAAAATATTGCACAGGGAGTTGAAGTATTACGATTTGTTTCGACTCATATTGATAATGTCATTATGGGAGCGATCAATCCTGAAAGTGTATCATTTTCAATTAAAAAAATCGTCGCAGCTTCACCTGATTTGATTGACAATGGTCCACGTGTAGCTTAAATTAATTTGGTTTTATATTATGAATAAGAAAATTAGATTTTATAAAAACGGAACAATGACAACAGTAAAATGTCATGGTTATGAAATTAAATGGAATGATGAGCATAAAGAAGTAATTATTCCATATACATATGATAGTTATGGGAATAAAATCGAACTCGGAAGATTCATATTTGAAGAATATGATACGGTGGTATTTTAATTATGTACGCTTTATTTTGGTGCTCAAAAGAAAGATGTAAAGAAATTAGAACTTATGCAGAAAATAACGATTCTATTATCTATGTCACATTCGAAGATTATTCGACTTTTGGAGGGGATTGTATAAAAGTAAGTGGTGATATATGCGATGTGATGAAATATATTGGATATGCGGCGCAGTTAGGTGAATTTAGATTATTGAGTGTTAGATCAAATTGAAAGATCATATCGGGAGTAAAATATATTACTCCCGATAATTTTTATTTATTTAAATTCAACCCAATAGCCTTCACCAAATTCTTTATCTGCTAATTGTTTTCTATACATAAAACTTCTACCTGATTTATTATATTTTATCATACCAAATTTTCCATTTTTAGTTTTTTTTATAGCTAGACTTGATGCTATATCTTCTTGACCGGGTGGAATTCTATACATGTACATACCAATAGCTTTAATATCATTGGTTTGTTCAGTTTCATGTCTTAATTCATACTCTAATTCTTTTCTCTTTTCCCAAGTAATTTCTGTAATATATTCTTGATAAGTTTTCATTTATCATTTCCTGTATGCTTTTAATATTGTTTTACACATTTCTGATCTAATACAATCATCATCTGTAAATTTCATGTGACCAACACTATTTTCTTCTTTCAATCTCCAAATAGCATCAGTTAGTCCGTTTATACCTCTAATATCTTTTTGTTCAGTATCACCGTCGATAATCATTGTACAATTTTCTCCAATACGAGTTAAAAACATCTTCATCTGTTCAGGCGTTGTATTCTGAGATTCGTCCAGTATAACAAATGAGTCATTGAATGTAACTCCGCGCATATATCCTAATGATTCTGCTACTATTCTATTCGTTTTAAATAGGTATTCAGTATATCCTGGACCAAAACATTGTACCAATATTGCCATAATTGGTTTCAACCAAGGCATATATTTTTCTTCCATGGTACCTGGTAAAAAACCTAATTTTTCCCCTGCCTCAACGGCAGGTCTACACAATACTATTTGTTTAATTTTCTTTTCATCCAATAATCTAGCAGCTTTTACTACGGCCACATGAGTCTTACCAGTACCAGCGGGTCCTTCACAAAATATTATAGTATTAGCATTTATTATATTTGAATATTGTTTTTGTGCATCTGATCTAGGGATTAATTTTATATTACTGTTTTTTGGTGCATTTTCATATCTACTTTCATAATTATCAACATTTCCTTGTTGATTTTGTGCTTGTTGAATTTTATCTTTGCGTTTCATTCGTTTTTTCTGCATTGATCTATCCTTGATTAGTTTAAAATTTATTAGATAATAAAAATTCAATAATTCTTAAGACACTAATTATTTATAGTTTAAAATCTATTTCAAATATGTTATAATATATTTTTATCTTAAATTCATAGGATTTCGGCATGTTATATAAAAAGAACAATACTAAATTGATTCGTCGATGTGAATTACTTGAGAAATTAGGTTTCATTATTTGTCATGAAGATTCACATGTTATGCACGATATGGTACCAGGATGTATATTTGATTTTTCTGCGATAGCAGATGAATACTTCGTATCAGTTGCTATCAAAAGTGTATTTGAATATGGGATTAAAATAGGAGAAAATAATATTAGAAGAGAATTTCAAAATTTAATTACGATAAGAGATTAAATAAAAATTATTGACAATATATTATTTTTATTTTATAATTATTGAAAATTTAAATCGAGGTAATATTTATGAATACATATATGGTTGGCGGCCACGTTCGAGATACTTTACTTGGTATTGAAAGTAATGATATAGATTATATCGTCACTGGTATATCTGAAGCAGAATTATTAAGTTTAGGATATAGTAAAGTTGGTGCTGATTTTCCGGTATTTTTGCATCCAGAAACAAGGGAAGAATATGCTTTACCAAGAATCGAAAGAAGTACTGGTAATAGATATACTGATTTTGAAGTTATCACTGAAAGGGTATCTCTTGAAGATGACTTATTGAGGAGAGATATCACTATCAATGCTATTGCGATGTGTATCGAAACAAATACTATTTTTGATCCATATAACGGCAAACAAGATCTTGAAGATGGTATTCTCAGACACGTTTCTGTTGCATTCGTTGAAGATCCTGTACGAGTTTTAAGAATTGCTAGATTTGCTGCAAAATTTGGGTTTGTTATTGCAGAAGAAACAAAAGAACTGATATCAGTAATGATTGAAGAAGGTATGTTGAATGCTTTAACATCTGAACGTATTTTTAAAGAATTAGAAAAAGTATTAAAACTCGATAAACCGTGGATCTTTTTTGAAGTATTAGATGAATTAGGTGCACTTGAAATTTTATTTCCGGAATTGTGGAAACTTAAAGGACAAACTCAACCTGAACAATGGCACCCTGAAGGTGACGCATTTATTCATACTATGCTTGTTTTACAAGAAGCTGTTGATTTTACTGATGATATTGTTGTACGATTTGCAGCATTGGTTCATGATCTAGGTAAAGGTTTAACGAAAAAAGAAGATTTACCAAAACATCATAGACATGAACAAGCTGGAATACCATTGGTAGAACAATTGTGTGATAGACTAAAAATGCCAACTGAATTTAAAAAAGTTGGTATGATGACAAGTAGAGAACACTTGAATATTCATAATTGGAATAAATTAAATCCTAAAACAGTTGTCAATATTTTTGAACGGTGTGATGCTTTTAGAAATCCACTCAATTTCAAGAGAATGTTAATTGCTTCAGTATGTGATGCTAATGGTAGAGGTCCAACAATCATAAAAGTACCTTTTTCTAAAGTTGATGAAATCATGTTTGTATTACAACAAGTTAGATTAACAGATGTAAGTGATTTGGTTGAAAAGAAATTTACTGGTGAAAAAATGAAAATGGAAGTAAGGAGAAAAAGAATCAATACATGTAAAAGTTTATTGACAAAATAGATAAATAAATTTATAATTATTTATGTTTTGAAATAATGATAGGTATAGTATATGATTAGAACATTATTTAATGATTTGAAACTATTAGTTACTAAATTGCAAGAAAGAAATGATTATCTCGAAAAACGAAATCAATATTTGGAGTTAGAAAATACTATTTTAAAAATAGCTATTAAATCTATTGACAAAAAATAATTTTAATTTATAATAAATTATCTTTTAAATTTCGTGGAGAATATATTATGACTAAGAAACAACTAGCAGCTATCGCAAGATTCAAAGAACAACTATCTTTAACTTGGAAATTAGATAGAAACGAAAATTATTTGAAAACCGTTAAACATAACGGTAAGGAATATAAATTTCGTATCAAGTTCAATAAAATTTCTTACCGTGTAGAATGGTTTACAAGTTTAAAAGAATGGCGTAATTTGAATAATGATACGAAATATCTTAAAGATATCCCTATTAGTGGAGAAGTGGTAATAGGAAACGGTAAAATCGTAGTGGATACAATTATTTATTGAATATAATCTGGTGTTAATGGAATTGTTGATGTATTATATTTACCGTAATTTACTATTTGTAGAGCATCCATTCTGCCAATAAAAAATTGAGAATTATATCCTTTAAGTGCCCCAATTGCGCCATTTCTAAAATTAAAAGTTCCTGTAACATTAGTGATTGTTGTTCCTAATTGATTGCCATCGTAATAGATATATAGATTTGTACCTATTCTAGATAATGCTATATAATGCCAAGTATTTGCAGAAATAGAAACTGTTGAATTACTTGAATACCAAGAACCATTATATATTCCAATTGTATTGCTATTATTTTGATTTATTTGAATTTGATTATTTATTGTAGCTCCTGTATAGTCAGAACCTAAAATAATATAATTTGGATTTGTAGTAGTTACATATATGAAGAATTCAATAGTAAAATCTGCGGTCAATACAAATAAATTTGAATCTGGTATTGTTATTGGATTGTTTGATCCTATAAAATTACCACTAGCTGTTCCAAAATTAACAATATCTGTTTTTAATGTAACACTAGAAGTCCATGTTGTACCATCAAATGTTGCACAACAATTATTACCAACTGCAACTGCAATTGTACCATTTGATATGACTGCTTGATAATTACCTATTGGTATCGCGACACTATTCCAAGTTACTCCATTATCAGTTGAAGTAGCAGAAACTGTACCACCTAATCCTCCACCAACACCAGATGCAACTGCAACGAATGTTGAACCTAAACTCGTAATTGATCTCCAATCAGCATTTATTGCAGTTGTTGAAGCGAAAGTTGTTCCATTTGCAGAATAATATGCATAATTTGTTGTTCCACCAGAAATCAACCAAACAACATACGCCCCGTTATCTCCCATACACGATATTTTATTAACAATAGAACTCGTAGATGGAGAATTCAGTGAATATGTAACAGGAGTGAGATTTGTTGATGCATCTGTTGAATAACTTAATTGAACCAACCCTGCAGGAGATAATGTACTCCAAGAACCAAAATCGTAATATTTATTTTGAGTTGGTGAATAAAAGATATCATTATTCGATATAGTACCAGAACCAAATGTACCTGTCCTGGTTGCAGTAGTTTGTGTTAATGGATTTGCTTGAGAAATATTCCAATTAGTACCGTTTGCTACCCAACCTGATGCGGTTGTATTTAAAATAGACGTATTAGGTTGATCGCAAGAAGCAGATAAATTAGCAACATTAGTTTCACCTGTTATGATTGCTATAATATCTGCATATACATTAGCGAGCGTAGAAGATGGTTTATATGTATATTTTGAAAACATTAAATTCCTTTTTCTAGTAATTTTTTAATTAATTCTTCGAGTTGAATTTGTTTTTCTTCAAGCTCTTTAATTCTATTTATTTGTTGTTTTCGGTTAAGAATATCATAATAAAGAGAATCTGAATTATTTACTAAATACCCATCTTCTTTACTATATTCTATCATGTTATTGCTATACTTCTAAAATTTTTAAATATTGGTGGTTCAGCAGGATTTTTTGAAATACCTACTAATTTAACCTGAAATGCTCTGAACTGTGGTAAATCTAATGGATCAAGATAATCACTAGCTGTTATAAAAATATTCGTCATATCATTTATACTTGTTGATGTGAAATCTTTTAAATCTGGTACATCAATTTCAACAAATTTAATAAGATCTATATCAGCTAATTCATCCACCTTGATAAATTTAACATATATTTTGAAATCTGCATAACGAGGTTTATATACATCAAAAGCGAAAAATAAATCAAATGCTGCATTTTTTAATTTCGCCATTTTTGTTACATATTTATATTTTCTTGAACCTCCTGCACCTAAACTGTATAATTCATCAACAAATAAATTAAAATTATATGGTTTTGGTACAACATTAACACTGAAGTCTGAATAGTTATCAACTTTATTAGCTATACATACAGCGCTGAATGTTTTAATATTAAACATTGGGCTATTATATTTCCAATCGATAGGTTTATTAGGATTAATATCACTGTTAAAATTACCTGTTAAAGTTATACTGGTTTCTCCTACCATTTTTAATGCTTCATTTCTTGATGTGGCAATTTTATGTGGAACTTTTAACCGAATATCTCTTCCTAAATTTATATCCATATCATCATCTTTTACATAATCCAAATTAGTAAAAATACCATTCATCGAATATTGTGTTCCTGAATATACCCAGCTGCCCTTACAGTTATTAGTAATAAATGAACCACTAATATTAAATTTATCATATCTTTTATTGATTTTTGTTTGAATATTAAATTCATTATTATATGTATATTCATCTTTACTAGCTGAATATGGCATAGTTATTAAGAAACTATCTGTTGTATCAATATCTGTTATATTTAATTCAGTATTCAAATCATTTATATTTAATCCTGCTAATGTTGTAGTATCAAGAGCGATATTTGTTGTGCCTGTATTTGTATATATTCCTTGTATTGTACCTATACTTGCTTGAGTTGAATTAAAAGTTACTGAAGTTTGTAAGAAACTATCAACCAATACTTGTTCACTTAATGTTGGCGTAAAATTTTCTAAAGTGAAATCCTGTAAACTTAAGAAATATCCAGTAGTGTTTTCTAAATTATATTGATAATTACCATTTTTTATTCGTATATTTGCAACATATCCTGATCCTGTTGCAGTTACTATTTTTTGCCCATATGCTAATGGTAAATTTCCGTTATTTAATTGAATCCAATAATCTTTTAAACAATCTAAGCTAATTTTATCATTAACTGACATACCATGGTCATTTAGCTTTATTCTAATTTTATTTTGTGCGGATTGTGTTTCAATAATTTGACTTGCATTTTTATTAGCCCAACTGATAGGTTTATTTCGTAAAACGACTTTCATGGTTTTATTTAGAAATTCGGCTCTATAAAAATTTATCTTCAAATCTTCATTGAAATATTGGGTCCATTTATTACCGCGCTTTCTGAAAAAACTACCTGTATCAATTTGTTTTGAAATTACTTTGCCGTATATTTCAATGTCTTCTTCTCCGAGATGAGAATTCCATAATCTAGTTTCACTATTTTTATTATAAATTACGACTGCATAACTCGAATCAGATCGTAAAAATACAGGATATAATAATTTGAAATTAGTTGCTACAGTTGATAAATCATCGCCTACTATCGTATTACCTCTTAATATACCAGATTGTCCAATGACAAATGATCCAGGAATTTCATCTTCTGTTTCTGTTGTACATAATTCAATATGTATTTCATCTGTAGGGTCAATATAATCAAAAAATAAATCAATACTTGTTAACCAGCAATCTCTATCGGCGATAAAAGTTTGTGCAATAGGGTCGAAATTATACAGACCTGCATCATCAGTATTTTTTGGTTTATATAATGGTGTTAAACAATTATTAGTATTTTTTAAATCATCGTCGTTTTCATATCCACCGCAGAAAAATACTGCTTCTACACTACTTACAGGACTCGTAGTATTTGGTGAATTATTGATATCGCTTGTTATTTTGAATATTTTTTTACCACAATAAAACTTTTTTTCTGGTAAATTAAATTCGCCAATAACATTACCGTTGGAATCTGATTTAATCGGTGTATTGATGATACTTTCTGTTGTAAGGGGTCTACAATATGCATTTACTGCTTTACCATCAAAGAAACAATACATTCTAGTATTAGGTTTCATACCATTAGCAAAAAATTGAATTTTTGTTGGTCTAGCATAAGGAACGACAGCTATATCTTTATTATCTAAATTTGAATAAAGAGTTACCCTATCAGGAAAAACATATTGCTCTAATTCTGAACCCGGACGTAAAAATTCATTATCTTTAACAATCGTTTGATTATAGTTTGACCAAAGTCCATCTTCAAGACCAACGAGTCCTGTTGAATTCAATATACTTTGTACTTGGTTTATTTTAGCTTCTGGTTCAATAATATGAACTGGTCTTTCTTCCATATCACCAAAATGATCGATATTTGGTACCAATATCATATTACCAATGTAATATGTAACATCATGTTCATTTATTGGTATACTTCTAGATGCAGATTTTTGAGATAAAAATTGTTTTTCTACAAAATCCCCAATTATTATATCTCCGAATTTTTTATAATTCGTACTAGCGATTTCATCAAAATAAAAATCGGTACTAAACATTGAATATTTTGGGTGAAGTTCTTTCAGTTCTCTTGATAATGAACATTTGTAATCAACATTATTTAAATCACTGCTATTGAAACTTGAAAAATCATCAATAATCAACCCATTTTTATATCTTTCTGTACCAGAAGTAACATCTTTGATTGACATAGCAATCGTTTCTTGTTCTAATAAACTAAATTCTATTTTATCTTTGAATTTATTGAATTTATTATACAATCTTCCTATATCTTCCATCTTGTATAGACGATGTTCTAATACATTTACAGTAAAATCTCTTGTAAAATCAAAACCATATGGCGCAACTCTTATATGATATAGACCTAATTCACCAGGTAATGCAGATGGTTGTGATGCATATGCTTTTGGTGTACCTGTTCTATAATTTACATTGCCGTTAATATCTACAGTAATAATATCCTTTCTTGGGAGATAATAATCTACATCTAAAACCATTTGTTTATTCAAAGATGGTTGAATAATATTTAATGTTGATGAACCTAAATTATCTGGCCTAAAATCAATACAATCAGATAGATAATATATTTGATTATTTTTAGATTGATATTTAGGAATCTTATTATAATCATTCGTGACAGTAAAACTGTCATAACTATTGACAGAAAAATAATCTCCGTTTATACTATGTTCAAAATAATCATAATTGACAATAACTTTTTCAAGAGTCATCTCGGCAGTAGATTGAATTCTATATCCAGCATTTTTTTTATTCAATTTTCCTAATTGATATTCAGTATCAGTTTGACCAATCCATGTCCAAAAATTTGCTTTTATATCATTACCTGCCGCATCTGTTATTGAATTTACTCGATATATATCAGTATTAGC
>NZ_JAQTPQ010000325.1 GCF_028712645.1 Flavobacterium sp.
TCCGGGATTATTTCTTCGAAGAATTCGCGCAATCTTTTGGCTGTTGTAGGTGATTTTCCGTTGGTGGAAATGGCAATTTTCACGTTGCCTTTGGTTACGATTCCGCCCAAATAAAAATCACAGAATTCAGGTGTGTCGGCGATGTTTGCCAATAAATTTCGTTTTTTTGACAATTTGTAAACCCGTTTATTGACTTCCAAATCATCAGTGCAAGCGATAACCAAATGCCGTTTTTTGAGCATTTTTTTCTTGAACTTGGAATGGGTAATGATTATATTATGTTTTTCGTCCAAGGTCAAAAGTTCTGGTAAAAAATGCAATGCAACTACCTCAACATTGGCATTTGGACTTGACTTTAATAAGAAAGATAATTTCTCCAATGCTACTTTTCCTCCACCAACAATGAGCACATTGAGTTGGTGGAGTTTTAGGAAAATTGGATATAGTTCATTCCTCACCCCCAACCCCTCTCCAAAGGAGAGGGGAGCCGAGTCCTGATTATTGGGATGTAACTCGTTTTTCTTCATTTTATTTTTCTCTCTAAAATGAGGTCTGATGAAACTGTGAATTTGTTATATATTTTTCCTTTCCAAGCTCCCTCTCCTTCGGGGAGGGTTGGGGTGGGGATTATTCTCTAGCGCAAACTTTATTGGAGGCAAATTTTTCGTTGAAATTTTTCAACTTGTTGCTTTTTCTTACTACTTCACCAATTACAATAATCGCAGGAGAACTTAAATTATTTTCTTTTACAACTTCTGAAATAGAATTTATCGTTCCAATTCCAATTTTTTCGTTGGGCATAGTTCCGTTTTGAATAATCGCAACTGGAGTTTCTCCTTTGGATTCGTTTTGGAATAGTGCTATAATTTGTTCGAGTTTGCTCATTCCCATCAAGATTACCACAGTTGCTGAAGATTGTGCTGCAAGAGCAACATCCTTTGACAATTTCCTGTCGGAAGTTGTACCTGTGATAACCCAAAAACTTTCGGAAACACCTCTTTTTGTCAAAGAGATTCCTTGATTTGCTGGAACGGCAATCGATGATGAAATTCCGGGAACAACTGATGAAGGGATTCCGAAACTTTCAACATATTCGATTTCTTCGCTTCCGCGACCAAAAATAAATGGATCTCCGCCTTTTAGTCGCACTACATTTCCATAAGTAAGCGCATTATCAACAATCAATTGATTGATTTGGTCTTGCGAATATTCGTGACAGCCTTTCCTTTTTCCAACAAATATTTTGATGGCTTTTTTGGGCGCATACGACAATATTTCGTCGTTTGCCAAAGCATCATACAAAACCACATTGGCATCAGCGAGTGCTTTTGCTCCTTTGATAGTAAGCAAATCTGGATCACCTGGACCAGCACCTACTAAAGTTACTTTTGGTTTTAATACTTTATTCATTGGCTAAATCTTTTGTTCTGTAACTTTCAATATTTTCGAAAAATGCTATTCCTTCTTGAATGTATTTTTTGGCAAATTCCTCTGAAGGTTCGTTTTGATTAATTTGGAAAACCAAATCTCTGAAAGTCGATTTCAATTCGATTTTGTTTGTTTCGGTGAAAACCGTGTCGAATAAATCGATGATTCCTGCGTGGTGATTCGTTCTTTGATTTTCGGAAAGCAGCAATGCTTTGGCACCATTTACAAAACCTGCATAAGCAAGGTAAATCGCATCGGCCCATTTTTTATCGTCGAAAGCTTCTTGAGCGAAAGTCATTTTGTCTTTGGCTTCGTATATCAATGTGGTAACTAAATCAATTACAACACCGGCGCATTCTCCCACACCAATCGCTTTTACATAATTATCGGCATTTCCCCAATCGACAAAATCAGCTTCGGTAAGATTCGTAATATCCGAAAGTGGTTTCAATAATTCGAAGAAATAAATTTCTCCTTTGGCATCGTAATAATTCAAAAAGGATATTCCGTTGGCATTAGATTCGAAATCATCTAAAATAGAACGCAATGCTTCTGGCCCACGACGACTAGGAATTTTGATTACTTTATCAGCAAATCTACCTTCGCCATTTCCTAAAACGCCTCCGCCTAACAACACCTGAAGTGCTGGAGCAACTAGCCTTCCCGAATTGATTGACATTCCTTGAAAACCAATGTGCGCCATACTGTGTTGTCCACAAGCATTCATACAACCACTAATTTTTATAGCGATTTCTTTGTCATTCAAATATTGAGGATATTCAGTTGTCAAAACTCTTTCAAGTTCTGTTGCAATTCCTGTGCTACTTGCAATACCCAAATTACACGTATCCGTTCCTGGACAAGCTGTAATATCGGCAGTTGAATTATAACCTAAAGAAACGAAATCTAATTTGGCTAATTCTTGGTAAAAAAACGGCAAGTTTTCTTCTTTGATGTGACGAATAAGAATGTCTTGTCTTAGAGAAAAACGCAATTCATCGGCTGCATAATTTTTGATTAAATCGGCTAATAATCTGGCTTTATCTGTATAGAAATCGCCTAACGAAACTTTAATTCCAATGGCAACATATCCTTTTTGTTTCTGTTGAATCACATTCGATTTTTTCCAAGCTTCGAATGCAGCAACATCCTTGATTTCTATTTCTGGAGCTACCAATAAAGGTGCTGGAATTGGAGCGTCAAATGCAGTCGTGTCAATTTCAACTGTTTGGCAAGACAAGGCTTTTTTCTCTTCTTCAACCAATTTTAAAAACGCATCCCTTCCTAAATCTTTAATTAAGAATTTCATACGTGCTTTCAAACGTTTGTTTCTTTCTCCAAAACGGTCAAAAATCCTTAAAACTCCTTCGGTTGTTGGAATGATTTGATTGGTCGGAATAAATTCCGACAATAATTCAGCGTGGTGAGGTTGCGAACCTAATCCGCCACCAAGCATTACTTTGAATCCTCTTTCTCCGTTTACAATTTTTGGAATAAATCCTAAATCGTGCAAATAACTCAAAGCAGTATCTTCGTCAGTTGATGAAAATGATATTTTGAACTTTCGTCCCAATTCCTGACAAACTGGATTTCTCAAGAAAAAATCAAACATTGCAAACGCATAAGGCGAAACGTCAAAAGGTTCCTTAACATCGATTCCTGCTGTTTCGCTGGCCGTGATATTTCTAACGGTGTTTCCGCAAGCTTCACGAAGTGTGATGTCACTTTTTTCTAATTCAGCCCAAAGTTCAGGAGTTCTGTCTAAACTCACATAGTGAATCTGAATATCCTGACGAGTTGTAATATGCAAACGGCCTCTAGAATATTCGTCTGAAACATCTGAAATTCGCACTAATTGCTCGCTTGAAACTTTCCCAAAAGGCAATTTGATACGAATCATTTGAACGCCTTCTTGACGTTGTCCATAAACTCCTCTAGCCAAACGTAAGCTACGGAAA
>NZ_JAQTPQ010000326.1 GCF_028712645.1 Flavobacterium sp.
CTTACGGAGAACCTTATGTAAATTATGCCACAAAAGTAATGTTAGGTGTGAATAAAGTAACGGATTTCAAATTCAATCCGCAGTTAAAAGGATACGCGATTAAGCAACCGGTTTTCTCTTTCAGCAAGTTTCATAATGTGAACAAAGCTTTGGGGCCAGAAATGAAATCTACCGGAGAAAGTATCTTGTTTATTGACGATTTGAAAGACGACCAGTTTTATGAATTGTATTCTAGAAGAAAAATGTATTTGAGCAAATAAGCTTGAGTTTAGATATTGAAAAAGCCCCGTTTTGGGGCTTTTTTTGTTAATATTCTGTAAAGTATTTCAGTGACAATAATATTCAATTTCTCTTTTAATTAGAGATATAGTGATATTGTCTTTAGAGTATTTTTTTCTTATCCAATTATTGTAAGTATCATATTCAACCTCAATATATGTTGTTTCGGTTCTTTCTTCATTATTGTAAAAGCCATCGGATTTCCAGTTTGAAACTATGCTTGTTGGAGTTGTAATTGTTTTGTAAAAACTGCGAATCTCTCTCTTTTCATTGTAATAATACGTGCAATCGAAAATAGAATCTTTTGATTTATATGTATATCTAGAGTTATCTAAAAAATCACGACTATATTTTTCTAATATCACTAATGAGAAATTATTGGATTTTATTTCTTTTTTTATTTCATTCCAAATTTTTGGTTGATGTTTGATAGTTATTAGAGTGTCTTTTATTTTTTTGTATTCATAAATTATGGCCTCGTTTGGATTTAGTGTTTTTTTATCTTTATCCCCAGTTATACTTTTTCCTAGAGTTATTCCAAAACCGTTTTTTGTATTGTAAAAATTATCGTTTATTAACCTGTTCTTGTTGTCGTAAATATAGGTATTGTAATGTCTTAGCGTGTCTTGTGCGTAATATTCTTGCTTGATTAAATTCTTTTTATTGAACAGATTAATGTATTTTTCTTTATACTTATTTCCGTCGTGATAAATATTTGTAGAATCTGGGTAATTGGAAAAATTATTAAAAAATTGTTCTGAAATTAGCCTAGTTTTTCCATCTTCTTTGATTTTGATAGTTTTAATTCTTTCTAATTCATCATATTCGATTGTCTTCCATTCATTATCAAGTGATTTGTCAAAATTTATTTGTTTTGCAATATTTCCATTTTTTGCAAAATATACTTTATAAGCTATAGTGGTTGTATCAATAGTTTCGTTTTTTTTATTAAAAGAAAAACTTTTTATAGCTATACTTTTTACACAGCCATTAAAATCTATAGGTAGAATCTCTTTATTGTTGTTTTCAATTGGTTTTTTTTGAGAATAAATACATAGGTTTAAGAATAATAAAAAAAGCAATATTATTTTTGATTTCATTTACTTACGGATTATTTAGGACTTCAAATATATCCAAATTTTCTCTTCTTTAAGCAATATTCTCCAATCCACCTGGAAACGGTCTGTAGGCGTAATAATGCAAGACTTCTTCGATGGCAATTTTTAGGGCTTCGTTTATAGGAAGCATCGTTGTCGCCAGTCGATAATCGATTTGGGATAACTGCATATAATAATCGGTAAAAATAGGCACGTAAAGCCCTTTGCTGATGGCTCCTTCGGTATTGTTGTAGTTTTCTTGTTGGTCTTCTTTTATGATTTTGCAGGTGGCTAATCGGAGTTCGCCATATTTGTCTCTGCTGGCGGCATAGCCAAAAAGGCGGCAAATTAATCCGCGATAGCGATAGTTGCTGCAACCTCCGTTGTATTCTTCTAAAAGTGCCAGCGGTCGATATATGTGACAAGTGGAAATGGAGGAGTTGTCTAACTCTAATAAGACTTCTTCGGCTTTCCCATTCAAAAATAAATGCAATGCCCAAGGTAAAAATTCTAAAGGCGATGCATCAATGTCGGGTTTGGAACAGCACTTGCCGCAGCCAGTAAGACAATGCAAACCAGTTTCGGATTTGAAAGCAGCAATTTCTTTTTCAAGACGGTCAAATAACTCTTCTACCAAACGAACCTTGTGTTCTATTGTCATTATTTTTTGTGAAAGGTAGGCTATTAAAATTACTATGGCTATAATATTTGTTTATTTACAGTATATATTGGTTTTTGTCGCATAAGCGAGAATAAAATATTTTTTTGCATACAAATAGGATTGAATTTATATTGATATAAATTTAGGTTTGGACTTTTTTTGTACATTTCAAGAATATATAAATCAATAATGACAGCAAAAGGAATAACACTATTTTGGTTTCGTAGAGATTTACGTTTGGAAGATAACGTGGGTTTGTTTTATGCTTTAAAATCCAAATATCCAGTTATTCTCTTGTTTATTTTTGATGAATCTATTTTGGATAATTTGCCCAAAAATGATGCTAGAGTTGGGTTTATCTACGACTCTCTTTCTAAAATAAATCAGAAACTTCAAGAAGTAGGATGTTCTCTTTTGATAAAAAAAGGAAAGACCAGAGAAGTTTGGCAAGAAATCCTCAAGGAATTTGATGTTAAGGAGGTTTTCTTCAATAAAGATTATGAACCTCTAGCCATCAAAAGAGATACGGTTATTTGTGAATTATTGGAAACCAATAAAACAGCTCATTTTTCATTTAAAGACCAAGTGATTTTTGAAGAAAAGGAAATCACAAAATCCGATGGTTTGCCTTATACAGTTTACACGCCTTATAAAAATAAGTGGCTGGAGAAATACAATTCAATGGCTCCAGTTGCAGAATATGATACTACTGACAAGTTTTTAAATTTCTATAAAAGCAACTTTACTTTTCCAACTTTAGAAGATGTAGGTTTAGAAGAAAGTTCAATAAAAGTTCTTCCGCATAATTTGAAAAACGTTGCCAATTATCAAGAAACCCGTGATTTTCTGGCTTTGGATAGCACGACGCATCTTTCGCCTCATTTGCGTTTTGGAACCGTTAGCATTCGGAAATTAGTGAATTGGGCAGCAAATAAAAACCAAGTTTTTTTGAGTGAATTGATTTGGAGAGAGTTTTTTATGCAAATACTTTTTCATTATCCAAAAGTGGTTTCTCATAATTTCAAATCAGCTTATGACGGAATCGAGTGGCGAAATAATGAAGAAGATTTCAAACGCTGGTGTTCTGGGACAACAGGTTACCCAATGGTAGATGCGGGAATGCGAGAATTGAGCGAAACAGGTTATATGCACAATCGGGTTCGAATGGTGGTGGCGAGTTTTTTGTGCAAACATTTATTAATCAATTGGCGGTGGGGCGAAGCCTATTTTGCTGAAAAATTATTAGATTATGAAATGGCTTCCAATGTTGGAAACTGGCAATGGGCAGCTGGGACAGGTTGCGATGCCGCACCTTATTTCCGAGTTTTCAATCCGGAAATTCAAT
>NZ_JAQTPQ010000327.1 GCF_028712645.1 Flavobacterium sp.
TTCCGTAAAAAAGTTTTCGGCCGCGTCGACGCTATCGACCCGCTGTTGATAGAAGTTTTACCGGACAGTAAGACCGCCAGGCTTTCTTTTGAGGATGCTGCCCGTATTTCCGGGCAGGTTCATAATATAGCAGGTGTCAGCGTCTCGGCGGCTTCCTGGGGCGTCGTGGCCGCAGGGGATAAGAAAACGGAGGCGGCTGTTTATGCCAAGGTTTTGTTGTGTGCCAAAATCAAAGTAGGTTTTTGGACTTCTTGGATTACATTGGCAACGGTAAACGTCTTTCCAGAACCCGTAACCCCCAACAAAGTTTGATAGCGTTCGCCAGCTTCAATGCCTTGAGCTAATTTTTCAATAGCTTGCGGTTGGTCGCCTTTGGGCTGATAATCGGAGATAACTTGGAATTTCATTGGATATATTTCAATCTTTCAGGATTTTGTCTCGTGTCCCAAACTGATAATATAATGATGTGAATTTTATTTATTTCATAGAAAATAAAATAATTTTCAATTAACAAACCACGAACATTTATGGTATCTGTTTTTTTACCAATTTCTGGTTGATGGAGTAAAGATTTTAATTCGGTTTGAATTATTCTGTTTAATTTTAATGAATATAATTTGCTTTTATTTCTAAAATTAAAATATTCGAAAATATCTTTTAATTCGAGTTTAGCAGTTTCTGACCAAACAATTATTCTTTCAGCCATTTTTCCATTTCTTCATTTACAGTATCATTTGTAAAATAATTGCCTTCTAAATATTCTTTTTGAGAATTTTTTATTACCAACTTTTGTTCATCAGAAAGTATAATGATATTTTTAGTTTTTGATTCAACTATTATATTAAGAGCTTTCAAAAAAGCATCAACATTAATAATGTCAATCTTAGATTTCAAACGTTGTTTTAATTCGGCAGTATTCATAATAAAATATTTTCACGAAGTTACAAAAAATAGCAATTAAAAA
Source organism: Flavobacterium sp. (assembly GCF_028712645.1). GTDB lineage: Bacteria > Bacteroidota > Bacteroidia > Flavobacteriales > Flavobacteriaceae > Flavobacterium. Next base: position 965 of record NZ_JAQTPQ010000327.1, read on the forward strand.
TAATTAGACATAATTTAATTTTTCTATATGAAAGTTAAATCCAAAAAAAAGAGGCTGCCCAATAAGGACAGCCTCTTCAATTGTATTAAAATATATTATTAGAAATTACAGCTAATTCTAGCGAATACAAAACGACCGTTTTGACCAAATTGTGATACGTTTCTTGAATATACAAATTGATTTGCATTTGATAAATCTACTGTTGTAGCAGGATCATAGGCAATATTACCATTTGAATCTAGACCTGTTAAACGTGGATCTTTAATATTTGTAGGTCTTTTTGCTGAGATAGGTCCTAAATTCAAATCAGGATATATGTCAAAGATATTATTGGCTCCAATTACAAGTTTAGCTTGTTTATTTAAATTATAACCAATGGAGAAATCAGTTATGATATTTCCACCCCAGACTGGATGCTCATTTTCAACTGCTCTTCCGTTTACTACTATCGCGTCAATAAAACCATTGCCATTTAGATCCACAGTATTTGGATCTGTTACTTGTCCAAAATATACGTTTCTCAAGAAGAAATCGAATTTTTTAACAGAAAGTGTATTGGTTAAATTAATTTTTGTTCTTGGCACAGCTTCTTCAAGATAAACTCTACTTGATTCAGAATAATATCTGTTTACTTGACCATTGGCTTCTAAGATTGGAGAAGCGTGAATTGAACCTACTCTTTTTGTACCAGAAAATGTTCCTGATAAATCATTTTTCAATGTTAGGCCATTTCCTAAATTTGCTTTTTGGCTTATTACGATGTCAATACCTTTAGATTGTGTATCAATTGCGTTGGCGAAAAATGTAGCTGCAGTTGCTCCCGCATTATCAAATGCATCTTGTAGCGTTCTTTCAGTAGAACCTTCTGGGAAGAAATAAGTTGGAGCTGAAGCTAAATCATTTTTAGGTCTTGAAAATTGGTCAGTAAGAACTACTCTGTCTTTAATTTTAACGATGTAAGCATCAGTAGTTAAAGTGATATTTGCTGATGGTATTTTAGCAGTGAAACCAACACTTGCACTTTGAGATTCTTCTTGTTTTAATTTAGGAATTCCCAATAAATGAGCAGCATCTGAATCATTACTAAATGTTCCTACTTCAAATGGAACACCTCCTACAAATTGAGTTGAAGTTGAGTTGAAGTATATTTGATGTAACGATGGAGCTCTAAATCCTGTAGCAACTGCACCACGTAAATTGATGTTGTCAGTTACTTTGTAACGAGTTGCCAATTTATAATTTGTTGTGCTTCCAAAATCTGAATAGTTTTCATAACGAATGGCTCCATTAACTAACCATTTTGAAGTAACATCATACTCTAAATCGCCATATACAGCACCACTGTTTCTTCCTTTGTCAACAGCATTTACATCTCTAAAACCTGGGAATACTTGAGCTCCATTTGGTCTGGCAGCACCATAGAAATCAGTAACTTTAATGTTGTTTGGAGTTGATCCTGTCACTACTGCTCCGTTGATGTCATATAAATTGTAAGAATCAGGTACACCAGCATTAATAGTAAAGTTTTCATAACGATATTCTGCACCAAAAGCTACGTTCAATTTGTCGAATTTTCTGTTCATATCAAAATTGGTTGTGTTTTGATAAAATCCTAAGCTACCAGCATCAAATTTGGTTGGCGAATTTTCTCTCATAGAAGCATTTAACGTATTTTCAATGCTGTAATCAAAGGTATTTATACCATAAGTATTACTTAAATCAAAATTCCAACTTTCGAATATTTTACCTCTTAAACCAGCAGCAACAGATAAATCTTTTATTGTAGAGTGAATTTCTGGCAAGAAACCATTCGGATACAATGCTGTATAAGCTCTTGATTGATTTGGTTTTCTGTAAAAACCCTCAGCTTGACCAGTTCTGTAACTAGTTCCTCCAAAAGCATATACTTCAAGATTTTCATTGATAGGGTAGGCACTATTCAAGAAAAATTGTGCACTAGATAGAGAAGATTGTCCCACTTTCATATTGAAATTTCTTCTTTCTAATTTTCTGTAGGCTAATTCTCCGTCAGTAGCGTCAAAGTTTAAAGCAGTTTGCATTGCTCCAATAGTTGTGGCGTTACTAATAGCTGTTTGTTGCGCAGCAGTAAAATAACTTACTTGTGGTGCATAAGTATGAATTGCCGAAAGAATTTGAGCACTGTTTGGTGTGTTAGTAATATTGCCAAACAAAGCATTAATATTTGTTCCAGCTTCTGCTGCTCTTTGCTCAACAGCATTAAAACCACTGAATAATGTTCCTGTAACATCCTTCGCTCTACTTGTTTGATCTCTTAACTGAAAACTACCAGTAACATTAATAAAACTTTTTTCTTTCCCAAGACCAGTTCCATAGTTCAAATCGAGTTGAACATTGTTACCGTCATGGCCACCTCTATGGTCATTTGCATTTTTA
>NZ_JAQTPQ010000081.1 GCF_028712645.1 Flavobacterium sp.
GTAAAAATAAAATACTCAAAACCGATTGAACTAAAACATACTGACAAATGGTATTATTTCCAAAAAAATTAGAAACATAACGTTCGAAAATAATCCTAAAAACAATTGTAATCCATCGTTTTTTTTGTATATTTTATGATGACCCTTCAATAAAGGAAAGCAACTATGAAAAAATCAATTATTACAATTCTAATCCTCGCTTTTGTGTTTTCGCTTACGAGTCTATCTTGTAATCACAAGCACGAAAACAAAATCAAAGCCACTATCATTGATTTGGCAGTTGCCACAAATGACGTTCATAAATACAGTAAAATTCCTTTCGACAGCACATTAGTAGCTCCGTTTTTCGAAAAATATCCAGACCTTAAGATTTTCGAATCTGATGTAGAGACTTTATATCGAAAACATCAATTTCAATACATTTGGTTTGACAAAAAAGGAATTAATGAAGTGGGCGATTTGTTGTGTGATAAAATCAACAATTTGCAAGAGGAAGGCGTTCAGGTTGTTGTTCCTTATAAACAAAAACTGGGCGAACTCTATCAACTTTCTATTGAATCCGAAAAGCCAAATTTGGAAACCGAGCTCTTAATCTCTTCGCTCTACTTTTTTTATGCCAATAAAGTTTATAAAGGGCTTGACGCCAATAAATCAAAGGAAATAGGTTGGTATTTGCCCCGAAAAAAACTATCCTACGTCAACTATTTAGATTCCCTTTTGGTCAATCCCTCTTTAATAAATAAAGATGAAAAAGAAGTTTTGGGTCAATATTACCAACTTAAAGAAGTCCTGCAAAATTATCGAAAAATTGAAAAAAATGGCGGATGGAACACCATCGATTTCCAGCCAAAATTAAAATCATTAAAACCTGGAGACACTTCTAGAACCATTACCCAAATTAGAAAATGGTTATTTTTAGCTGGAGATATTTCAAAAGATTCCAAAAGCAATTTATACGATACCGTACTAAAAGCTGGAGTTTTAAAATTCAAAAACAGGTTTGCCTTTAGTCCCGACTCACTCATCACACCAAAACATATTGCTGAAATGAATGTGCCCATAGCGAAACGCATCAAAACCATTATGGTTAATCTGGAGCGTTGCCGATGGATTTCTAACGATATTTTCAAAGCTCCTGAATTCATCGTTATCAACATTCCATCCTACCAATTAACGTATTTCAAGAACGACAAACCCGCTTTGCGTTCAAAAGTGGTTGTAGGCAAGGTTATGAATAAAACAGTCGTTTTTAGTGCCGATATGAAATACATTGTGTTCAGTCCTTATTGGAATGTTCCCAAAAGTATTATAAAAAAAGAAATTCTCCCTGCTATTGCAAAAAACAGAAATTATCTCGCAAAGCACGATATGGAATGGGATGGTGACAACCTTAGACAAAAACCGGGTCCTAAAAATTCTCTAGGTTTAGTTAAATTTTTATTCCCCAATTCGAATTCTATTTACCTGCACGACACGCCTTCAAAAAGCTTGTTTGATGAAGAAAAAAGAGCTTTCAGCCACGGTTGCATCCGAATCGAAAAACCTAAGGAATTAGCCAATCTTATTTTGAAGGATGATGAAAACTGGACTCCCGAAAAAATAGATGCTGCTATGAATGGCGGAAAAGAAATGTCGTACACACTCAAAAACAAAATACCAATTTATATTGGTTATTTCACAGCTTGGGCTGATAACGACGGAACTATTCATTTCTATCATGACGTTTACGAAAGAGATGAACAACTAGCTTCTTTATTGTTTGAGAATGAATAAATTAGTTGGGTTTTCTTTTCTAATTCTCCTGCGAAATAGGTCTCTAATCTTTCGTGACCTTCTATGTTTTTGTCTGTGTTAAATTGAATTTTCATAACTAAGTATTTATTGTTTTTCTCAAATCTAGGACTCTTTTTTTATAAAAAAATAGCCGCTTTAATAAAATATTGTGAAAATATATGGAATGTAGTTTTTGTATGATAGTTTTGAAAATGAAACTCAAAATTAGGGGGACTTAAAAATAGAGTCTTTCAATTTTCTAAATTTTTGACTGAAGACTATCCAAATTATCTTTATGAACGATAATGTTTTTTCTTATATCTCTACATTTATCTTCATTGAAATCAATCCCTTCTTTTTTATCAATAAAGTACTCCCTCCCAGTATTAATATCCTTAACAAAAACAGCATGAGCAAACTCATTTCTTACTTTTATAATATTCATTCTAAAATCTTTAATAAAATTAGGCATCCCAATTGAATTTGCTATTTCTTCAATTGCACTCGCTCTTTGAGACGAAGAAAATAGAATGGGTTCCGATAATACTTTGCCAAAGTTAGTGTTCCTTTTATATTTTTCTGATTTTTCTAGTTTTTCTTTATGAAAACTAATCAACTCATCAAGAACTTTATCAATGATATTTTGATGTTCAGTTTTACTAGTATAGATTTCTACAATTTCTAGCATTTGCGCATCGAGATTACTTACTTCATTCATAATCATACCACGCATCGCTACAATATTTTGAAATTTTTTGATAGTTTGATTAATCACCTCTGTAATTTCATTTTCTAATTCTTTATAATCACCTCCTGTTAATTGATAAAAAGTTATACGATTATTACTAAAAAGCTTTATATCTTTTACATTATTATTTGCTGAATAGAAAAATATTTCTGTGAAATTATGTTGGCTATCTCGAATAAAATCAATTACTTGATTACCGAAAGTTCCTTCATTTAAGGAATAATCAGTTATAATTATATCAAATTCTTTTTTGTTGGAAAATATTTTTTTAAATTCATTAAAATCTTCTGCTTCAATTATATTACAATTAAAGTACTGATTTAAAAGGAATTCTTTTGTATCATTAATTATTCTTTGAAAAGGTCGGTCCTTAATTCTGTCATCAACCCATAAAATATCGTAATTTAACTTCATAATGGAAATGTTATAATAAATTCAACTCCTTTTTCAAAATCATTATTTATTCTTATAGATGCTCCTAGTTTTTTCAATGTCTCTTTTGTCTGATAAAGCCCAATTCCTGAACCATTTGTTTTAGTAAAACCAAAGTCAAATATTTTATCTTTTATTTCTTCTGGAATGCCATCACCATCGTCTTTAAAATATAGAATAAGTTCAGATTTAATTTTAATCCATTTAATAATTATGTTTTTTGAATTTGCTTTTTTTGAATTACTAAATAAATTATCGAACAAAACAGTTATTTCTAATGGTCTAAACTTGGTTTTATACCCTATGTTTTCTAGTGGCTCAAAGATTATGTTAATTGGTCTTTTTTGATGTATAAAAGAAGTGATAGGGATGTAATTATTTACAACATAATCATATGAAAATTGAACTATATCTTCTGTTATTCTTTCGCTTTCCATACTAAATCCAGCATTTGTTACAAATCTTGACGCACTTAATATTTTTTTAACTTCCAGATTAATATTAAGAACTTCTTCAATTAACTTGTCTTTGGATAAATTGCTATTTATTGATTTTACTAATTCATCGAGACTGAAAGTTATATTACCAGCGGTATGAACAATTTGATGCTGTAATGTTAATAAATCATCTTTGTCCCTGTTGTTTATTGAACTGTCAAATAGTTTTTTTGAAATTTCTTCATTTAATTCTATGGATAATTTTTCGTTTTCAATTAGCTTTTCAAATGCTTCTGCTTCTGCTTCATCTTTTACTTTACGCAGTTCATCAATTTTCTTTTCTGCCTTCTTGATTGTACTAATAACCTCATCTTTATTAAAAGAATCCGTTTTTATTTGTTCGGTAAGATTACTTAATACTGTATTTATGGAGTTTTCTGATTTTTTATTTAAAATGCTTAGAATTTCATCCGAAACCTCAAACCTTATAACATTTTTTGAATTCGTTAACCCATTTAACAACTTCCTTAAGTTATCATTAATATCATTAATTTTCTCATTTTCTTGTCCTTGGTTTTTTACAAAAACATTATCAAAATTGATAAATTCTTCAGGAGAAAGTGAATTCCCCCAATCTGTAACATCAATAATATATTTCTCTAATTTTTTTAAAGTCTCATAAAACCAATTTTCTAAATCAAAATAAGTTTCAGTTTTTATTAATCCATCACCTCTACTGGATGTTTCACGAAGATTATTGTTGTTTCCTTCAATTGAAATATAACCAATAACTTCTCTAGTTCCTAAATATCGACTATGTCCTTGAGCTTTCCTATTATCCATTTTTAATGGATCTTTTCCTCTTTCACCATAAGGAAAAATTCGTAACCCATTTTTGTATACAAAAATATGTCCATACTCAACTGGCTGTAGACCCATTCTCCTGCTAAAAGTTAATTTGGCAGATACATTCAAATAATAAATTGAAAAATTCAAATCTGTAAAATTTTCAAATGGATTTTCTTCAGTTACTGAATATACCATTTTACCTGCTTCAAATAATGTTGTAATTATTTCTGAACCAGAAACTTTAGACTCAATGTAAGTAGTTTTGATTCCTAAAGTATCAAATATTAAATTTTGAATATCTCCATTAACAATCTTTATATATTTGACTAAGCTAGGATCAATAGGACTTTTAGGATGATTTACTTGTTTCTTGTTTTTTAGAATTTGTTCTTTATCGTTTTCAAGTTCTTCCTTGACTTTTAACGTGATGTTAAAAGAATCGTTTTCATTAATTGTATTAGGATTTATCAATCTTGAAAGAGCATCTTTTAATTGGAGAAACTTATCTCTACTCCATTTGCTTTTTAAATTAGTAATTTCTAGAACTGTTCCGTGTTCAACATCATAATTACTTTCATCAATAGTTTCTTGTAATACAGTTATGTTGACAAATTCATCTTTAATATCTCCTTCAAACTTATTCCAGTCAGTTATTAAAACTTCAATTTTTGGATTTAACTCCTCTTTAATTGTTTCTAAATAAAGATTACTCCCTAGTCTGTCGCAAGAAAAGCGACCAATCCCTTTTGCACCAGCGTATGCTCTCTTGACTTTAATTTTGTCACGATAATCATAACTATCTTCCTCTGTTCCTTCAATTTTTGCGGAATATGCTAAAAACAACCATTTGTTTATTAGATCATCATAGTTCATTCCCTTTCCGTTGTCTTTTATAATTATCTTGGCTCTACTAGAATAAATATTTTCAAATATAATTTCAACTTTTGTTGCGTGAGCATCATAAGCATTTTTCACTAATTCAAATACAGCAATAAAATCATCATTGATTAAATCACTTCCTATAATGTTCTTTAAAGCAGAACTAACTTTGAATGATAATGGGTTTTGCATTCTTTAAATAAGTTGTTTTAAAATCAATCCACTTTGTTCACTAAAAAGTGGCGGAATTGCATTTCCAATTTGCGTATATCTTGGTACTTCTTGAGTTCTTAATTTCCCGCCTGTAGTGTATTTCCCTTGAAATTGATACCAATCTGGGAAAGATTGAATACGTGCATATTCTCGAACTGTTAAAATCCTTGGCTCTGAATAATGTATATAATCATCTGGAAGCGTTGTAATCGTTGGGGTTTTATCAATGCTATTCAAAGGAATAACTGTACGCTTTTTTATGCTATACTTCTCTTGAATTAATTTACTAATGTTTAAATTTCTTCTGTCTTTAGTTTCTTCAAGAATGTTTTTGAATCTTTCGATAATTATTGAAGAATGCTTTGGAAAACGATGGCTATCCGCAATTGTATTTTCAACACCCTCACGCATTAGTTTTTGATAATTCCCTTTTTCCTTACCATAGATTCCTGATTGAAAACTTGGGAAATCTGGCGTTTCTTTTAGTCCATTCCCTTTAAACAAATCAGAAATAGCATCTTGTAGATTGGTTTGAATATTCAATCCTTTTTCTTTTAAAAATTCAAAACGATTTCCTTTCAAAGAATCAAAAAAACTTTCTGCTTTTTCTTGCGAAGCATTTTTTAAGTTCTTTTTTATTCCAACTAGAATAAAACGAGTTCTTTTTTGGGGAACTCCGTAATCGCCAAAATTCACCAATTGCCCTTTTACAAAATATCCAGCATCGTCAAGCTTTTGGGTAACTTGCGATGAATAGGCAATTCCTTTTTCCTTATTTTTCTTGAATTCCATTGTAAAACCTTTCACATTTTCGAAGAAAATAATTTTAGGTTCTACAATTTTCACAAAATTGATATACGAATTTATGAGGTCATTCCTTAAATCAAATTCATTACGTTTTCCTGCCATTGAAAAGCCCTGACAAGGCGGTCCGCCTGCTATCATTGTCACTTTCCCTTTGAGTTTTTCTAAATTAGAAATGTAATTTTCAAGAACTGAATTTATTTCGAGAGCTTTCTTGGGTAACCATTTTGGCCAATCAAAATGATTTTTATTATTGATTAAGTTGTACTCTAAAGTCTTAAAAGCATCGGGACTTTTTTCAACAGCAAAAACACCTTTCCATCCTGCTTGATGCAATCCTAATGATAATCCGCCACAGCCCGCAAAAAGATCTATGTAGGTTAACTTCTTCTTCATAATCAAATAATTCTTGTATGTTACTTTGAGAGGAAATACATTTATCTAAAATGTAAGAAAAATATATACTGTCAAAGTTAGAAATATTTGTCAAATACCCAATAAAATGTTCAAATATTTTAATTTATTTTAAATCTTTTTCTTACAAAATTAAACATTGCAATTATAATTCTATATTAATTCATACGATTTTTGAATCGCCAAACCAATCGCTTTTGACAATAATGGCGGAACGGCATTGCCTAATTGCACCAATTGTTTGTTTTTTGGACCTTCAAAAATAAAATCATCGGGAAAAGATTGAATTCTTGCCATTTCTCTGGCTGTCAAAACTCGGGGCAATTTTGGATGCACATTTACACCGCCGTGATTTTCTTTGATGGTGCAAGAAGCCTCGTTCCAAGGACATTTTTTCCAAGCATCAGAATAGCCTTTGTAGAGACTTTTCCCTTCTTCGAGTTGCAACATTCTTTCGGCCATATCGGGACGATGCTTGGTTTGCACGTGATTGAATTCGATGTTATCACCCATTTCCATCAAGTCGCCAATGGCTTGACCCGTGGTGATATATTCGTTGGGTTTCAAAAAAGGTTTTGGGTGAAAATTAGTTTTATCAATACGATTTCCCATAAAAATAACTCGATCTCGCTTTTGAGGAACACCATAATCGGCAGCTCGCAAAACGGTTACTTTCATTTCATAACCCGCAGCTTTGAAATCGTTGATAATCATTTCTTCGACTTTGCCTTTGTGCATCGATCGGATGCCAACGACATTTTCGCAAACCACAAATTCGGGATTCAGGGTCGTCACGATTTCTAATAATTCTTTGTAAAGGGAATTTCTGGGATCGTCAACAATTCGGTTGCCAGCCATACTAAATCCTTGGCACGGAAACCCGCCAGCCACAATATTTAATATTCTTCCTTTGAGTTCTTTTTGTACGGTAGCATAAAATTCGGCTTTCTTTTCAGGCGATTTGATATCGCCTTCTATGAACGGATGTTTGAAATTTCTTCGGTAAGTTTTTCCAGCTGCTTCGAACCAGTCGAGACCGCAAACACCATTCAATCCTGCCATTTCAAAACCTTTCGTAAGACCTCCTGCTCCTGAAAACAAGTCCACAAAAGTTAATTTAGATTTTTTTGGATTCTTCCAATCGTCAACAATATCAACCCAATTTACATCATCTTTCGAATTATTTTTGTAATTATTAGTCGATTTTGAAGTGTTTTTAGACTTTATTGCTGTGGAATCAGCATCTAAAACTTCTCCTTTTTTCGTCTCGATATCATTGATAAAATCATCCAATGATTGCACGGGGATTTTATAAACTCCGCCAATTTTGGTCGATGACAAAGCTCCGCTGGCAATATGTCTCCGAACGAGTTTTTGGGAAACACCCAGTTTTTCGGATATTTCAGTAATGCCGAAATAGGAATTATTTTGTGATTCTTTATCCAAAATGATGTTGTTTATTTGGCGCAATTTACAAAAATGAAACTGCTAAAAAAATTTATGAGAAATCGATTTGTCGAAATTTTCGAAAATGAATATCCCGTCAGCTTTTACGTTTTGGTAGTTGATGAAAGTTGATGTTTGCGAAATTTTCTCCGAATATTCCTTGTACAATTGCATCTTGAAATCCCAATGACATCTCAAAACCATTTCCCTTTCCGGATTTCTAAAAGAATGATGAATGATGAATAACCTGTTTTGAATATTATCTCGAACGCCACGACTTTGCTTTTCATAAAAAAACCGTATCATCTCACTTGGATCTTGAATTAACGCATCAATAGTGTTTCTGAAAATCTTCGGAATAACCGTTCCTTTGACGTCGAATCGCAATTCGGGATTTCCGTTAAATTCGATATCGTACGCTTGGTCTTTCGAATTTGGATTTGGTTTTACATTATCGTTTGTACAGAAAATATATTCGTCACATTGAGCACATTTCCACAAAAACCATCGTCTTCTAAAATAATTTTTATCGGTTTCGGATAAATTTTGTATTCGGATTTCCAATTCTGCAAAGGAATTAATTTGAAACATATTCATTTTAAAATCGGTGCCATCATTTTGAATCGCACCCCAACAAAGCGGAATTGACTTTATGAGTTGCTGTAAATCGGAAGAAAGTTGAAGATATTCTTGATGTGTCATAGTAAACAGCTATTAATCATATCAATAATAGTGATTTTTAGAATAAGTTGGTTCTTTCGAAACGAAAAAAGTATCAAAACGAAAAACCCTGTAAATCCGAAGATTCACAGGGTTTTTAAATTTTAAATTAGGTTTAAATTATTGTTTTGGCAAAGCTTTAAAACCCATATTATACAAAGTAAAAGCTTGTATATCGGCATTTTCCTGGATGGTAGCTTCCACTGATTTACCTGCTCCGTGACCCGCTTTCACGTCGATACGGATTAAAACAGGATTGCTTCCGCTTTGTTTTTCCTGCAACTCGGCAGCAAATTTAAAACTGTGAGCTGGCACGACTCTATCGTCATGATCACCCGTTGTAACCATTGTGGCAGGATATTGTGTTCCCATTTTTACATTATGCACTGGCGAATATTTTCGAATATATTCAAACATTTCCTTGCTGTCTTGCGAAGTTCCGTAATCATAAGCCCAACCTGCTCCAGAAGTAAAGGTGTGGTAGCGCAACATATCCATAACACCCACGGCTGGCAAAGCGACTTTCATCAAATCGGGACGTTGTGTCATAGTTGCTCCAACAAGCAAACCACCGTTTGATCCGCCACGAATGGCAAGAAAACTGGAAGATGTATATTTTTGAGCAATCAAATATTCGGCAGCTGCAATGAAATCGTCAAACACATTTTGCTTTTGCATTTTGGTTCCTGCATCGTGCCATTTTTTTCCGTATTCGCCACCACCGCGCAAATTGGCCACCGCATAAATTCCGCCATTTTCCATCCAAACTGCATTGGCAATACTGAAACTCGGTGTCAAACTGATATTAAAACCACCGTAAGCATAAAGAATCGTTGGGTTTTTACCATCGAGTTGCAGTCCTTTTTTGTGGGTAATCATCATCGGGATTTTAGTTCCGTCTTTCGATGTATAAAAAACTTGTTTCGATACATAATCTTCGCTTTTGAAATCCACTTTTGGTTTTTGATACACTGCCGATTCTCCATATTGTGGTTCCAAAGCATAAATCGTTCCAGGTGTAATATAATTGGCAAACGAATAATAAACCGTTTTATCCGTTTTCTTTCCGCTAAAACCTCCCGCAGTTCCCAGTCCTGGCAATTGGATATTGCGAACGAGTTTTCCTGAATAATCATATTGTCGAACCAGAGAAACCGCATCTTTTATGTAATTGGCAAAGATAAAACCACCACAGGTAGAAGGCGTTAAGACATTTTCTGATTCAGGAATAAAATCTTTCCAGTTTTCAGGTCTTGGATTGCTCACATCAACAGTAACGATGCGTTTGTTAGGCGCATTCCAATCGGTTTCGATATACAATTTACTGCCTTCGTTTTCAATGACACTATTATCGCTATTGAAATTATCCACAATGGCAACAATTGGACTGTTGACTTTAGTTAAATCTTTAAAATACAATTCATTTCCATAGGTAGAATTCGCTGCCGAAATAATTAGATAGTTATCATCATCTGTAACGCTACCACCCACATATCTTCGTTTTTGGTCTGCGCCAAAAATAACTTGGTCTTCTTTTTGTAAAGTTCCCAGTTTATGAAAATACAACTTGTGTTGATCTGTTTTGGCCGACAATTGACTGCCTTTTGGTTTGTCATAACTGGAATAGAAAAACCCTTCATTTCCTTTCCAAGACAATCCGCTGAATTTTACATCGACCAAAGTATCTTCGACTATTTTTTTGTTAAGGGTATTCATAATAATTACTTTTCGCCAATCGCTCCCACCTTCTGAAATGGAATAGGCCAGAATCGAGCCGTCTTTAGAAAAATCCATTTCGCCCAAAGAACTTGTGCCATCTTTAGAAAAAGTATTTGGATCTAGAAAAACTTCTTCTTTGCCAGAAATATCTTTGCGATAAAAAACCGATTGGTTTTGCAAACCATTATTTTTGAAATAATAAGAAAAATTTCCTTCAGTAGAAGGCGACCCTATTTTTTCGTAATTCCACAGTTTTTGCAATCTGGATTTCAATTCATTTCTAAAGGGAATTTTTGACAAATAATCATAGGTCACTTCATTTTCTTCCTTTACCCAAGCAGCCGTTTCAGCCGATTTGTCATCTTCTAGCCAACGATATGGATCTTGAACCTTGGTGTCGAAATAAAAGTCAACCGTTTCTCCTTTTTTAGTTTGCGGATATTTCACATTATTTAATTTTTGTCCGAATGAAGCTACCGTGGAAATTACAGCCATTATCAACATTGTTTTTTTCATCAGAATCGATTTATTATTCAGTACAAAAATATGAAAACATAACATATATTACAGCAAATGTTAAAAAAGAAGCAAATCAAAAAACAGAAGATATTCCAGTTCGAATAATTTTGAATTGGATTGTGGAGAAAATTAGGTAATTGTAGTAGAAATAAAAAACCGTAACAGCTTTTAGCTTATTACGGTTTTTGTGGAGAATATCGGATTCGAACCGACCACCTCTTGCCTGCCAGGCAAGCGCTCTAGCCAAATGAGCTAATCCCCCGAACTAGGGCGCAAATATAACATTTTAAAATAGCAAAATACAAATTTCGAAAAACAAATCTATCCTATTCGAAAAAAAAGCACAAGCTTCCCTTAATATTTTTAACTTTACATCAAAATTGGTGAAATGACAAATCAAAACCCGAAAGGCACACTCATCACAACAATCGAAAATAAAGTCGCAATCCTCGAATTTGGGCATCCTGCGAGCAATTCTTTTCCGTCTGATTTGCTTGACCGATTGACAAACGAACTCAACGATTTAAGCAATAATTCTGAAGTTTCCGTAATTATTTTGAAAAGTACCGGAACCGGAGTGTTTTGTGCTGGAGCCTCTTTTGATGAACTTAAAGCGATTTCCAATTTAGAGGAAGCCACTAAATTCTTTTCAGGATTTGCCAATGTGTTGAATGCAATGCGCAATTGTTCGAAAATAATTATCGGAAGAATTCACGGAAAAGCAGTTGGAGGCGGAGTTGGAATTGCTGCCGCCTGCGATTATACTTTGGCAACTAGTGGAAGCAGCATCAAATTATCGGAACTAGCCATCGGAATTGGCCCTTTCGTAATTGAACCTGCCGTCACTCGAAAAATTGGAAAAAGCGCAATGGCAGAAATGACTTTGGAAACGGAATGGAAAACAGCTTCTTGGGCAAACCAAAAAGGATTGTATGACAAAGTATTTGAAACCTCAGCCGAATTAGATCTAGAAATCACGGCTTTCGCCAATAAACTAGCCAATTATAATCCAGAAGCTTTGACAACAATGAAAAAAGTTTTTTGGGAAGGAATCGAAAATTGGAACAGCCTGCTTTATGAAAGAGCAGCAATTTCAGGAAAACTATTGCTCTCTGATTTTTCAAAAAAAGCATTAAATCAATTTAAAAAATAAACAATGACACACCTCATCTTGCCTTTGTTACAAGTAAATGTTGTAGAAAAATTAAAGGTCGCGCCAGACAGCAGTTATGAAACTGGAGTACTTATTGGATCGTTTCTTCCTTTCGTTTTATTAGTAGGAGTTGCCTATTGGATGTATTATCGCGCTAAAAAAGGAAGCGAAAAGGAGTAGATGTATTAAATTTGCAGTCAAATAAAAACAGAATGAGCAAAATCAGAATCACAAAAAAGTTTAGTTTCGAAACCGGTCACGCCCTTTACGGTTACGATGGGAAGTGTAAAAACGTACACGGACATAGTTATAAATTGTCGGTGACGGTAATAGGAACGCCTATTATAGATAGAAATGATGCAAAATTTGGAATGGTTATCGATTTTACAGATTTAAAAAAAATAGTAAAAGAGGAAATCGTTGACCAGTTTGATCACGCCACGGTTTTCAACGAAACAACGCCCCATATCGAATTAGCAAACGAACTAAAAACACGTGGACATCACGTAATTTTGGTGGATTACCAACCTACAAGCGAAAATATGGTGGTCGATTTTTCGAAAAGAATCATCAGCAGATTGCCCGAAAATATTAAACTTTTTTCTTTAAAATTACAAGAGACTGAATCGTCGTTCGCCGAATGGTTTGCAAGTGATAATTTGTAATTCAAAATCCCTACTTTAGCTTTATGCAAATGTCTCCCAACAAAAAAATATATTTCGCCTCCGACCAGCATTTTGGCGCGCCAACTCCTGAATTGAGTTTTCCTAGAGAACAAAAATTTGTGGCTTGGCTAGACAAAGTTAAAGAAGATGCCGAAGCTATTTTCTTATTGGGCGATTTATTCGATTTCTGGTTCGAATACAAAACTGTGGTTCCCAAAGGTTTTGTGCGAATTATTGGAAAACTTGCTGAGATTCGCGACAGCGGAATTCCTATTTATTTCTTCGTAGGCAATCACGATTTATGGATGGATAATTATTTCCAGAAAGAACTCAATATTCCTAATTATCGCGATAATAAGGAATATACTTTCAACGATAAAACCTTCTTGATTGGTCACGGCGACGGAAAAGGTCCGGGAGACAAAGGATATAAACGAATGAAAAAAGTCTTCACAAATCCGTTTTCAAAATGGTTGTTCCGATGGCTTCATCCTGACATTGGCGTTCGTCTTGGTCATTATCTTTCGGTGAAAAACAAACTGATTTCTGGCGATGAAGACGTGAAATTCCTTGGCGAAGAAAACGAATGGCTTATTTTGTATTCTAAAAGAAAACTCGAAACCAAACATTACAACTATCTCGTTTTTGGTCACCGTCATTTACCGATGATTAAAAAGGTTGGCGAAAACTCCGAATATGTAAATCTGGGCGACTGGATTAATTATTTTACGTATGGTGTTTTTGACGGAGATACTTTTGAAGTGAAGAAGTTTGAATTTTAAAACCATATAAGTCATATAAGGTCATTTAAGTAGAATTGAGCTAACTTATATGACTTATATGGTAAACATTTTCCACTAGTCCTGATTTTCGTGTTCTTCCAAATCTTTTTGTAAATCCAAATTCCTGAAAGAAGGTAATTTAATTCCAGTAAAAATTACAATTAAAAGCGTCATACTTCCACCAAAAACAACTGCTCTAACAGTTC
>NZ_JAQTPQ010000082.1 GCF_028712645.1 Flavobacterium sp.
GTCTTTATATCATATTCCATTATGTAAATTTACACCTTTCACACAAAACCCAGTAGAACCAAAAAACTTAATGGCTTCCAATTCCGGAAAGTTCTGATTGAGAAAATAAGCTTTGACATTTTCGATTGTTGGCGTTACATCTTTCTTTTTTTCGCGCAACTTTTTTTCTTTTCTTCAAGGGTTCGTTTTTAAAAAAAAATAAATTCATTTTCATTTTTTTTTTGCTTGCGTGTTTACACAAGTTTAAAATGTTTATTATGTTTGTAATGTTTATTATGTTTATATATAATACCAATAACATGTTCACTACTGGTTTACTACTTGTTCACTAGCCTGCCTAATGCTAGTTCATTACTTGTTCATTCACTGGTTTATTATTTGGACTTCTGCATTTTTTCATTTTGAAATTTTATATTAGTTATTTTATTGATTTTCAATAATTTAACAAAAAAGTACTTCTAAACTTATGCTTGCTTGGTTTTGAAATTACCTTGGATGATTTTTTGTTTTAGAATTGACATATCCTCACTCACTTTTTTGTCAAGAATTTTTGCATAGTGCTGGGTAGTTTGTATGTTTTTATGACCAAGCATTTTGCTTACGGTTTCGATAGGAACGCCATTTGTAAGAGTTATAGAAGTTGCGAAAGTGTGTCGAGCCATATGAAAGGTTATCTCTTTTGAAATATTGCATAAGTCGCCAATTTCTTTGAGATAGCTATTCATTTTTTGATTGGTCAAAATCGGCAAGATGCTATCTTCGTTTAAACATCTTGGATGATTGGCATATTTTTGAATGATTTCTTGTGCAATTGGCAGCACAGGTATTTTAGACTTGGTATCTGTTTTTTGGCGGTTTTTGAAAATCCATTTTTCGCCATCGATTCCTATTGCTATGTGGTCTTTCTTCAAACCTTTTACATCAACATAAGCCAAACCAGTATAACAGGAAAATATGAAAATATCTTTCACTAAAGTTAATCTCTCTGATGAAAACCGTTTATTGTAAATCCTGTTTAATTCTTCTTCAGTAAGGAAATCTCGTTCCACTTCTTTCATTTTTCCTTCGTATCGGCTGCAAGGATTTTTGTCCAACCAATCATTATCTAAACAGATTTTAATTATTTTTCTGAAATTCCTAACATATTTCACGGCAGTATTGTTGTTACATTTTTTAACGCTTCGCAAGTAGAATTCAAATTCGGTTACAAAGGCATAATCAATTTTAGTAATACTGATGTCTGAAAGATTGTATTTCCATTGAATAAATTCTTGCAAGTGTTTCAAGGATATTTTGAAGCGTTCCAATGTACCATAAGCATAGCCATTTCCGATAAGTTCTTCGATTTTATCATTGTGATTTTGATAAATTGGAATTATCATTCGTTCTCGTTCATCAACTCCTAGTATTTTACTTTTGAGGGTTTCTGTCGTTACTGGAATTTTTTTGTGTACTAATTCCATTTGCATATCTATAATTTGAATTCGCAACATATCAAGATGGCTGTTTATTGAACGAGCTTCTTCTGAATTGCCCTTCATTTTGCCAGCTTCTGTAGACCATTTGGATATTTCTACAAATCGGTTGCTGCTTAATTCAATTCTTTTGCCATTGATAGTAATTCTTGTGTAGATTGGAATTAAACCGTTTACATTGGCTTTTGCTCTCTTTGCGTAAAAGAGAATAGATACTTTTGTTTTCATCGTGGTAACCTTTTAGTTGTTATTAAATTTAATTCTAATAAGACTAACACACAAGATGTACAAGTTTTAAACAGGTTGTTGAACTGGTTCTTTGATCTTTGTAATGCCTTGTGAATGCTAGGTTGAGATAAAAATCGGTTACCCTAATTTCGGATAGTTTAGGGTAACCGATTTTATCCCTTTCAGTTCACGCATTAATGAATAATTTGAAGTTGTTGTAAACGAAAAAAACCTTTAAATCGTACGATTTAAAGGGTTTTGAAACTAATTGTAGTAATACTTGTGGGCGATGAGGGGTTCGAACCCCCGACCCCCTCGGTGTAAACGAGGTGCTCTGAACCAGCTGAGCTAATCGCCCTTAAAAGGAGTGCAAATATACATTTAGAAATTGTATTTGCAAACAAAATCTAATAAATAAATTATATTTCTTTACTTACACACAAATATAATATATCAGTCAATGAATTAGGACATTTTTTTAGCGTTGAACCAGTATAATAGTATATTTGTAAATAAAACTATATTGATGGCAAGATTTAAAGAAAATGATTTACCAAAATCAAAGATTACTAAAAGTTCTCTTTCAAAAGCAATTCTTATATTTAAATATGCTGAAAATCATCAATGGAAATTTTATGTTGGATTAATTTTTCTACTATTTACAGGGGCTACAGCTTTGACATTTCCTAAATTAATGGGAATGTTAATTGATAGCGTTAAGGGAGGTAGTTATGATCAAGCCAATAATATTGCGCTATTATTAATTGTAATATTATTTTTTCAATCTATATTTTCTTTTTTCAGATTGTATTTATTTATCAATTTCACTGAACACACATTAGCAAATCTTCGACTTTCATTGTACAGTAATTTAGTTAAATTACCAATGTTATTTTTCTCTCATAAACGTGTGGGTGAATTGAACAGCCGCATTAGTTCTGATATTACTCAAATACAAGACACATTAACTTCTACCATTGCTGAATTTTTACGCCAATTTATTTTGATCATTGGAGGTGTCATTTTGCTAGCAACTCAGAGTATCAAACTTACTTTACTAATGCTTTCTGTCGTTCCTCTTGTTGCAGTTGCTGCAGTAATTTTTGGAAGATTTATCAGGAAGTATTCAAAAAAAGTTCAAGATCAAGTTGCCGAAAGTCAGGTTATTGTCGAAGAGACAATGCAAGGAATCAGTATTGTAAAGGCTTTCGCCAATGAATGGTACGAAATTGCTCGTTACGATGGAAAAATAAAAGAAGTTGTAAAGCTTGCCATCAAAGGTGGAAAATACAGAGGTTACTTTGCTTCCTTTATCATTTTCTGTCTTTTCGGAGCTATTGTTGCCGTGGTTTGGTTTGGAGTTCGATTGAGTATTAGTGGCGAAATGAGTATAGGTCAATTGATTTCGTTTGTCTTGTATTCAACTTTCGTTGGAGCTTCATTTGGTGGCATCGCCGAACTTTATGCACAAATTCAAAAAGCAATTGGAGCAACCGAACGTGTTTTTGAATTATTGGAAGAAACTCCCGAGAAAATTAATTCAGAACAAAATTCATCTGCAACACAAAAAATTCAAGGTAATGTTACTTTCAAAAATGTAGCTTTCAGTTACCCTTCGCGTAAAGAAATGAAAGTTTTAAAAGATGTAAGTTTCACAGCTAACTTTGGTCAAAAAATTGCGATTGTTGGTCCAAGTGGTGTTGGAAAATCAACCATCGCTTCCTTATTATTGCGTTTTTACGATATTGAAGGTGGTGAAATTCTGGTTGATGGAAAAAACATCTCTGATTATGACTTAGAAAATCTTCGCGGGAATATGAGCATTGTTCCTCAAGATGTTATCTTATTTGGTGGAACTATCAAAGAAAACATAGCTTATGGAAAACCTGATGCAACAGATGATGAAATTCTAATTGCCGCAAAACAAGCGAATGCATTGAGTTTTATTGAAAGTTTTCCTGAAAAATTCGAAACTATGGTAGGCGAAAGAGGAATTAAACTTTCCGGTGGACAAAGACAAAGAATAGCCATTGCTAGGGCATTGCTTAAAAACCCTAGTATTTTGATATTGGATGAAGCCACATCATCATTAGATAGTGAAAGTGAAAAATTAGTCCAAGAAGCCTTAGAAATATTAATGGAAGGAAGAACAAGCATCATTATAGCTCATAGACTTTCGACTATTAGAAGTGCCGATCAAATATTAGTTCTTGACAAAGGCGTAATTGCAGAACAAGGAACGCATCAGGAATTAATTGTTTTAGAAAATGGTATTTATAAAAACTTGAGCAACCTTCAGTTTAGTCATTCTTAGATTTTAAACGATACTTATTGTTATTTTTAGGACATCGATGACACGGATTCGTAAAAGCGAAATCTACACTATGAATAAAAAGGGACCCTTCACAATTCTTTTATTTTTTTTACCTGCTATACAAAAGTTTATTACAAATGAACTATTCCAAATCATAGTTACTAACTTGCAATTTGATTTTATTTATTTTTTAATTTTTGTTACACTATTACAACAATTATAAATAGAAATATGAGAAGACTTCAAAATAGTTTTCAGAATTTACCCAGTCTATTATTAAAAAGAATATCGAAATACATTGTTGTCCGATAAAAAACATAAATAAAATTCCGAACTCAATGTTTGTGACATATACTGACAGTTCGCTCCTCTGGAGCTTGTTTTGGACGACTCACTTTTTCCACAAACAGTATGTCCCGATGGGACTGAAATAGCTCCGTTAGGAGTGAACTGTTTGTAGAAAATAGTTATTTTTGTTGAATAAAGCTCCGAAGGAGCGACCTGTTGATTATTCATAAAATTTTATCGGACAACAATGATCGAAATAATTTAATCAAATGCTGTAAAGGAGAATTATTTTTTATTATTAATCAAATTTATTATAACTACTAATTTCTGTATTGGGAAATAAAATAGTAATTCGAGATTTATCAACTACTATAATTTTTGAGAATAAATTAACGTTAAGTTCTAAACACAATCATTTATTTTGTATTCATTTATGAAGAAGTATTTCCTACACAACGGTTCTGAAAGTAGTGGCCCTTTTGATTTAGAAGAATTGAAAGCGAAAAGAATTTCCAAAACTACTCCTATATGGTTTGAAGGAATGGAGAACTGGAAAACTGCCTCTGAAATCGAAGAGTTAAAAAGCCTTTTTGTAGTTATCCCTCCTCCTATTAGCTCCTTTTCAGGAACAACTTCAACACTTAAAAAGGAGGTAAAAACCGAAAAACGAAAAATATTAGGTTTGTCCAAAACCCTTTTTTTTGGAATTATAGGTGGTTTAATTGTTTTAGTTGTAACCATTATTTTAAATACCTTAGAAGAGAAAAGAAGTCAAGAATTAAAACTCAAAAACCATAAAACAGAATTAGAAAATTATCAATTTGAGCTAAAACAAAAAGAAATTGAGGAACAAAAAATTCAAGAAGTCATTCAAGAGAAAATTGATGCAGATAGAATGGCACTTGAAAAAAAACAAAACACCAATAATAGACTTTTAGAAATTAAAAATTCACTAATCAATTACCAAAAAAATTTAGAGGCAAACGAAAAAAAATTGAATGATGCTTCAGATTTTAAGTTTTTAAGAACTGCAACTGAAAAAAAAGAGCAACTAAATTTATTGCAAAAAAATATTGATTCAATAAAAAATGAAATGAATCAATTAAAAAACGAATCAGAACAATTAAAACTGGAATTAGAGAAAATACATTAATTAGCTACTTTAATTTGTTCTCTTTAAAAGAAAAATTTAGAACGTAAAAATTCAAAAAAACAATATATCGAGTTTCTCATTTTCCCAAATAACAAATGATTTGAATACTATTTAAATTATTCACAATATAAAAAACAAAAATTATCAATTTAAAAGTATTTTAACCTAAAACACATTCATTATTATCATATAAATTCGACAAATAGTGATTTTTTTTCAATCTTTGTATTTATCTAGTAAAGCAATAAAATCATTATTCTATGTCTATAAAAATAGCCATTTCACATAAAACAGCTTATAAATTTAATCGAAGTGTAAAACTATTTCCTCATATTTTTAGACTACGTCCTGCCGCTCACTCCAGAACAGCAATTGAAGGTTACTCCTTCAAAATTTATCCAGAAAATCATTTTATTAATTGGCAACAAGATCCTTTTGGAAATTATCAAGCAAGAGTTGTTTTTAACGAAAAAACAACCGAATTACGAGTTGAAGTCGAAGTGATTGCAAAATTAGAAGTTATCAATCCTTTTGACTTTTTTGTCGAAGAATATGCCGAGACTTTTCCTTTTCTCTACGAGAATAAGCTTCACAAAGAATTATGGCCCTATCTTGAAGTAAAAGAAAAAGGGAGTAAATTCGATGCTTTTGTAGCAAAATTGAAACAGAAAAAAGACTTAATCACTGTTGATTTTCTGGTATTTGCCAATCAATTGGTATTTCAAACCTTGAATTATAATATCCGTCTTGAAGTGGGAGTTCAAACTTCGGAAGAAACACTACAATTACAAAGCGGTTCTTGCCGTGATTTCGCTTGGCTTTTAGTACAGGCATTGCGAAGTATTGGATTAGCAACCCGTTTTGTTTCGGGTTATTTGGTTCAATTAACCTCGGATATAAAATCTCTCGACGGTCCTTCAGGTCCTGAAAATGATTTTACTGATTTACACGCTTGGGTCGAGGTTTATTTACCTGGAGCTGGATGGATTGGTTTAGACCCAACTTCAGGACTTTTTGCTGGCGAAGGACATATTCCTTTGTGCTGCACGCCCGATTATGAAAGCGCCGCTCCTGTTACAGGTGCGAGTGAAATATGTCAAGTAGAATTTGAATTTGACAATACCGTAACTCGCATTCACGAAGACCCAAGAGTTACAAAACCTTACACCGAACAGCAATGGGAAAACATTATGAAGGTGGGTAACGATGTCGAAAAAGACTTGATTGAGGGCGATGTTCGTTTGACAATGGGAGGCGAACCAACTTTTGTTTCTATCGATGATTTTGAATCTCCTGAATGGAATTCTACTGCCGATGGTCCTCTGAAAAGAAAACTGGCTTATGATTTGGCACTCCGATTGAAAGGACGTTTTGCTCACGGCGGTTTGCTTCACTTTGGTCAAGGAAAATGGTATCCCGGCGAATTATTTCCACGTTGGCAATATGCTTTATACTGGAGAAAAGACGGATTGCCATTATGGAAAAATGATGCTTTAATTGCTAAAGAAGAGGGTGAAAAATTTTCTTTCCACGATGCGGAACGTTTTGCTATTGAACTGACTAAGTATTTAGGAATTGATATAAAAAACATCAATCCAACTTATGAAGACCCCATTTACTGGGCTTTGGAAGAAGGAAAATTACCTGTAAATCTGGATCCTTTGGCTGTTAATCTGAAAGATTCAGTTCAGCGACATACTTTGGCTAAACTATTAGAAAAAGGATTAAATAATCCATCGGGTTTTGTTTTGCCTCTAAAATGGATTCACGAAACCAAAAATTGGGTAAGCTGTGTTTGGGAATTTCGAAGAGGACAATGTTATTTGATTCCAGGAAATTCACCTATCGGTTTGCGTTTGCCTTTGGAATCTTTGCCAAAAATTTCTAAAAATAAAAGAGAACAACCTGTTTCCCGAAGTTTATTCGAAGAATTATCAACCTTGGGCGATTATCATCAAACATTGGAAGGAAGATACGGAACAATTGCTGCCAATTATAAAGCAACCGAAACACTAAATTTAGAGGACGAAGATACAGAAGAAATTAAAGAAAAAGAACCTTTATTATTTGAAGTGGAAACTTTTTCGACAGCTATGTGTATTGAAGAACGCGACGGAATTATCTATGTTTTTTTACCTCCAACCGATTATTTGGAAACTTATTTAGATTTAATCGCTTCAGTAGAAGCTACTGCCGAGAAATTGCAAATGCCGGTTCGAATTGAAGGGTATCAACCTGAAACGGATTATCGAATCGAAAAAATGATGGTGACTCCAGATCCTGGTGTAATTGAGGTGAATGTGCATCCGGCTAAATCGTGGCAAGAAATTGTAGATAACACCACGGCTTTGTATGAAGAAGCTTTTCTTTCTCGTTTGGGAACTGATAAATTTATGGTTGATGGCAGACATACTGGAACTGGTGGTGGAAATCACGTGACTTTGGGAGCTGCAAAACCTGAAGACAGTCCTTTGTTGCGAAGACCAGATTTGTTGCGAAGTTTGATTACTTATTGGCAACATCATCCTGTTTTAAGCTACCTTTTTGCAGGCCCTTTTATTGGGCCAACCAGCCAAGCACCGCGAATTGACGAAGGTCGTGACGAACGTTTGTATGAAATGGAAATTGCATTTGAACAAATTCCAAAAGACAAAGAAATCCCATTTTGGATGGTAGACAGAATTTTTAGAAATTTACTCACTGACATTACAGGAAACACCCATAGAACTGAATTTTGCATCGACAAATTATATTCGCCCGATTCTTCGACAGGTAGATTGGGAATATTAGAATTACGCGCTTTTGATATGCCACCGCATAAACATATGAACTTAGTTCAAAACTTATTAGTTCGTTCATTGGTTGCCAAGTTTTGGGCAGCACCCTATGAGAAAAAATTAGTACGTTGGGGAACTGAATTGCACGATAAATTCTTATTGCCACACTTTGCCTATCTCGATATGATTGATGTGGTAAACGATTTGAAAGAAACAGGTTATGATTTTGACATTTCGTGGTTTGATCCGTTTTTTGAATTTAGATTCCCTCATCACGGTGGCATCACGGTAGATAATATTCAATTGGAAATCCGTTTAGGAATTGAACCTTGGCACGTTTTAGGTGAAGAATTATCAAGTAATGGAACCGCTCGTTTTGTAGATTCTTCATTAGAAAGATTGCAAGTAAAAGTTTCTGGTATTATTCCAGAACGTCATATTTTGCTATGCAAAGGCTGTCGAATTCCATTGAGAAGTACCGGAATCAAAGGCGAATATGTGGCTGGAATTCGTTATAAAGCTTGGAATCCGCCTTCAGCATTGCATCCAAATATTGGTGTTGATGTTCCGTTAGTTTTTGATATTGTGGATACTTGGAATAATAAAGTCATTGGGGGTTGTACTTATTTTGTTTCGCATCCGGGAGGTCGAAGTTTTGAAACCTATCCCGTGAATAGCTATGAAGCAGAATCAAGAAAAATCAGTCGTTTTTGGGATTTTGGACATACTCCATCGAGTACTTCCGAACAAAGTGCACCAGTAATCAATTCGCCTACAGTTTCCAGATTTGTGGCTCAGAACAAATCCAATTTAAAACCCGATACTCCAATAGAATTGATTAATCCTGAATATCCAAACACATTAGATTTAAGGCATTATTGGGTAGCTAAAAAATAGCAACATATTTATAAAAATTAATTGCTGTTCCCATTAAAAATGGTATTTTGCAAGACTATAAAAGATTAAATTCATATCTAACAAATGATTCAAGATATTTCATTGGGACTACTCCAATCTTATAAAGAAAAAATCAATTCTTATGACGAAGTACTTGATCAAAATGGTCAGGTAAAGCCTTATTGGCAAGGACTTTTTGATACTTTAGAATCAATTGGTATTGAAGAATTAGAATTGCGCAATCAAGAAATTGTAAAAAAATTAAAGGAAAACGGAGTTACTTATAATATTTATGATTCTAATAAAGAATCCAATCGTGCGTGGAAGCTAGATCCTATTCCTTTTTTAATCCACGAATCTGAATGGAAAACAATCGAAAAAGGATTACAACAAAGAGCCCATTTGTTAGACTTGATTCTAAAAGATCTTTACGGACCACAATTATTAATAAAAAATGCCATTATCCCAGCGGAATTGGTTTTTGATAATTCAGGGTTTCTTTTACCTTGCTTTGATATTAAACAAAAACTTGACAAACAATTAATCAATTATGCCGTTGATTTAGCCCGCGGTCCTGACGGAAAAATGTGGCTTTTAGATAACAGAACCCAATCTCCATCAGGAACAGGATATGCACTCGAAAATAGAATAGTAATGAGTAAAGTTTTACCTGAACTCAATGAAAAAACCTATAGAAAAAGGCTTTCTCCCTATTTTAGTCAACTGCAACAAACGGTTGACACACTTGGAAATAATTCCAATGAAAATCCAAATGTTGTTTTCCTAACACCTGGCCCAAATAACGAAACCTATTTTGAGCACGTGTATCTTTCGTCTTATTTAGGATATACTTTAGTTCAAGGAAACGATTTATTGGTTCGAGATGGATTTGTTTGGCTTAAATCTATTGACCAACTCGAAAGAGTGGATGTCATCATCAAACGACTAGATGACGAATGGTGTGATCCTTTAGAATTAAGAAGAGATTCATTACTTGGAATTCCAGGTTTATTACAAGTGATTCGTTTGGGAAATGTTTCAGTAGTAAATCCTCCAGGAACCAGCATATTAGAAAATTATGGTTTGATGGCGTTTATGCAAAATGCGTGTAAATTTCTGCTCAATGAACCATTATTGTTAAGCTCTGTGGCAACTTGGTGGTGCGGACAAACCAAAGAATTGAACTTTGTTTTGGCCAATTTACCCAAACTAATCATTAAAAAGACCAATCGAAAACAAGGATTTAGATCCATTTATGGACGCTTATTGACACTAGAACAACTTGCCGAATTAAAAAGTTTGATTCTCAAAAATCCAAACGAATATGTTGCTCAAGAAGAAGTTAGTTTATCTACAACACCAGCGTTTATCAACGGAACAATAGAACCTAGATATGCTGCCATACGTGCCTTTTTGATAGCTGACGGAGAGGGTTACAAAGTAATGCAAGGTGGTTTAACCCGAAGTTCTGCTGTAAAAGATAAGTTTGAAATTTCAAATCAATTTGGTGGGATTTCAAAAGATACTTGGATTATTTCTGAATTACCAACAGAGTATCAGGAAAAATATGTTGAAAGAAAAAACACCAACAATCAACTCAATAATTCTTTGACAAGCCGAAATGCCGAAAATTTATTTTGGTTAGGCCGTTTATGTGAAAGAACGATGGCACTTCGAAGTTTTCTTAAAATAATTCTCAATAGACTCAACGAAAATGTCACTAAGAACAGTAATAAACAACCTGATTTCTTGGTGGTATTATTGAAATCATTGACACATCTCACTCAAACTTATCCTGGATTTGTTGGAAAAGAACAAAAAGATGGAGAAGAATTGAATAACGAAGCAATTTTTGAAGACCCAATCGTAGAATTGCTACTATTGATTAATGATTCTGGTAAACCTGGTTCAGTGGTTTATAATCTACAATCGCTGCTAAACACAATTAATCAAGTTAGTGAAAAATGGAATCACGACACACGACGTATCATCAATTTAGTAGAAGATAGCCTCCATTCTCTTAAAAAGACCAATACAAATAACATAAATTCTGTAAATCATTATTTAGATAAATTACACATTCGACTATTTTCATTTTATGGAAATATTTACGAAACACTACCTAGAGATAATGG
The DNA here is from genome assembly GCF_028712645.1 of Flavobacterium sp. Classification (GTDB taxonomy): domain Bacteria; phylum Bacteroidota; class Bacteroidia; order Flavobacteriales; family Flavobacteriaceae; genus Flavobacterium. The sequence goes on from NZ_JAQTPQ010000082.1 coordinate 11,268, forward strand.
ATTCTATTTGCTAGAAATAGGGAAAAATGTAGAGCGAATTTTATCTTTGATTTCTGTTTTTCGTTCTACTTTAAATTATAAAAAAATTGAGGAAGAAGAAGCTGTTTTAATGGAAGCTATCTTAGAGAATCATCATTTATTAGCACAATATCGAAATATTTACAAATCGCATTTGAGTTTAAAAGCCGTTATAAATATGGTTTTTTTAGAAAAAAACTTGCCTTATACACTTTCGTATTTATTAGATACTCTATCTGTTTATCTTTCAAAATTGCCTAAAATTATTGAACCTCATCGATTGAGTATCGCCGAAAAATCAGCTCTGGAAGCCAGTACAATAGTGAAATTAATTGATGCGGACAATCTAATTCGAATAGACGAAGAAACACAATTTCGCCCTGAATTAGACCAAACACTTTCGGATGTTTTTGAACTGATTTCGGATGTTTCAAATAATTTATCGAGTTTGTATTTCAATCATTCCGTAATGCAGCACTCTGTTTTAGATAATCTTGAAATTATTGATACTGATGAAATATAAATTAAAACATCAAACTCTTTATACCTACGTTAATGAGGTGCACAATTATCAAAGTATATTGTGCCTTCAGCCACGGAATTCAGCCAAACAAATTTGTAAAAATTTCAAATTAGAAATTGAGCCAACTCCTTCAAAAGTATATTCTCGCACCGATTATTTTGGGAACATACTACATTATTTTTCGCTACACGAATCGCATAAATCACTAAAAGTTGTTGTTTCAAGTGAAATTGAAGTACTGAATGATATTGTTCAACCATTAAATCCAATTACTTGTGAAGAAGCAAGACTACGATTTAAAACTGATCATAATCTAAAAATTGAAGTTTTACAGTACCAATTACCCAGTCAATTTATCAGTTGGGATGATGATACTGTAGCTTTCGCGGAGACCTGTTTACATCCAAACACGTCTCTATTTGAAGCTATTTTAGATTTAATTAAAAAAATTTATACCGAATTTCAATTCAAATCTGGTTCAACCAATGTCAATACACCCCTAAAAACAGTACTTAAAGAACGAAAAGGTGTTTGCCAAGATTTCTCTCATTTAGCAATTGCTGCTTTAAGGAGTGTTGGAATTCCAGCACGTTATGTCAGTGGTTATATCGAAACGCTTCCGCCAAAAGGAAAGCCAAAACTAGAAGGTTCGGATGCTTCACACGCTTGGATTTCGGTTTATATTCCAGAAATGGGCTGGTGCGAATTTGACCCAACTAATAATATGATTCCACAACAGCGACATATTGTAACTGCTTACGGAAGAGATTTTGCAGATGTGTCGCCACTAAAAGGAATTATTTTTAGTTCAGGAGACCATAAAGTAAAAGTCGAAGTAGATGTGATACCCATAATTTAATTCCTTTTAAATACTATCATTAAAAAACACCCCCTTTTAACGGCTCGAAAAGCATCAATAATCAACATAAATACTGCCAATGCACTATTTACAGAAATATTGAAATCAGGAATTCCTTTTGGTTATCAGCAAGCCAATTGTCATAATATTTCCCATTATATCAGCATTCTATTAGAATCTAAAGGTTATCGATGCGCCAAAATTTGGGCTTTTGCTCCAGTAGTTTATTCTACTTCTAGCTCCAGATTAATAACTTTTACCGATAAAAAAAACATATCACCTACTGGAAAAATAGATTGGGGATACCACGTAGCTCCCATTCTACAAGTTCGAATTGGTACTAAAGTACGCAAAATGGTCATTGATCCAGGACTTTTTAAAACTCCTGTTCGTTATAGAACTTGGTTGGCCAAACTTAAAACCAGAAAGCTCATTTATTTGATTATGGATTCAGAATGGTATTTATTCAATTCCTCAATGATTACAAATTTACAATTACAACAGAATATAGATATTATTCAACCCAATGTAAAACTACCCGATTGGTTTTCAGACAAATTGATTACCGATTTTTTTAAATACGAAGATGATGCTTTGGAGCAACATTGGATTGAAAAAGGATTAGCTGTAAACGAAACGGCTATGGCTTTTTATACTAACGAGATCAAACCTTTACTTCATTCGAAAATTCATTTGGATTTGGTTAATGATTATAAAATGTTAGTGGGAAATGTTTTCAATTTCGAAACAATTTTCAGAGACAATAATTGGAACTATGAAATGGATGATACTTTTCAATACAATCATCAAGACATTATTGCCAAATACCGAGAAATTTATTCTTCTAATTTAATTAAATGGCAAAAATCTATGGCTTCATTAAACGAAATCATTAGCAAAAAACACAAGAAATAATTCAGGATTTTATTGTTGAGAAAGTACAATTAACACAATCGCAACTAAAGCGAAAAACAGCCCCAAATAATTCATTATGGACAATTTTTCTTCAAAAATAAAGATTCCAGTCAAGCTGCCAATAATGATTACACCCATATTCATACCAGCAAAAACAGTCGAAGGATT
>NZ_JAQTPQ010000083.1 GCF_028712645.1 Flavobacterium sp.
GGGGCTGACCATAAAGGGACATCATATTCAAAAGCTAATGCCCTTAATTCTTCTGCAACAGAAGTTAAATATGTATGTGAGCCCGCACTTGCAGATTTTTGTCTACTTGAAGCAACGATACCAAGATAATCTACTAATATTACATCCGGTGTAAATCTTTGTTTGAGTTTTAATTCTTGTAATAGATTATTAAAATGGCCGGCGTGTGCAGAACATGGTGCATATTCTTTTACTTTTATTTTACCATAACTTTTTTGTTTTAATTTCTCAATTTTACTATTATACTTATCAAAACCAATATCGGCAATTTTATCAGTTGGTATTTTAAGCATATTTGCATCAATTCTTTTGAATACTTCTTCTTCTCTCATTTCCATTGAGATATAAAGAACATTGTATCCAGCTTTAGCATATGCAGCAGCTAAATGGACAAGAGTTAATGATTTACCAACAAATACTCCTGCTAGAATAAGATTAAGAGTTTTCTTACTTACTCCACCACCAGTTATTAAGTTTAATATATCAATATCAAATGCAACTTTGTTTTCAACTTTTGAATAATATTCATATCTACTTGCAATATCATCAAAAAAGTCCATACCAACATGATTATCAAAATTAACACCAATAGCTTCTTTAATTAATTGTGGTATAGCATGAGTAGTGTAATCTTTACTTTTACCATCATATATTTCAATTGATTGTACAATTGCATTGTAAATTGCTTTATTCTGGCAAAATTCTTCTGCTTGTTTTACTAACCACGATTGATCAGTTGGTCTTTCAAGTTTATAGATATTATTGATATATTCTGAAATTGATTCGTATTCTGAATCATTTAATTCCTTTTTTTCTCTTACATCAAAAATGAGTGTCGTTTTATTTGGGAGTGTATTATATTTTTGTAAATAATTTTTAATTATCTCAAAAATTATTTTTTCATTTTTATCATGAAAATATTCGGATCTTAAATAAGGTAGTGTTTGTCTAACAAATTCTTCATCTAAAACTAACGAAGATAACATCAATGATTCAGTTGTTAATTGCATTTTTTCTCCATGAAATATTTTCGTAAAAAGTTCTGAATGAACTTTTTCATCCTTTCAAATTCTTTTGATTCTTCCGACAATATATCTAATTCATTACCTTTATTTAAGAATATATTTAATGTTGAAACTAATTTTCCATTATAAAAATGTATATTAGTAATTTCAAAGATGTATTTTGTGAATTTATCAAATATAACTATAATATCATAATATAAAATGTCACCTATCGTCTTTTCATCAATTTTTAATATCGTGAAATCTTTATATTTTAGCATAAAATAATCAAAGTGTAAAATTTTATTTTAATATTCCTAATACTGCTTTAGCTTTTTTGATATAATCAATTTTTAACGATAAAGGTTGTTTTTCCCATTCAGTTGAAAAGCCAGCTGCCTTTAACATTTTATGATCACTGCAATTGAATATCGCTTTTGCACATATGTCAATTAAAGTGTCATCGTTACTTGATCCGCATATTTTATAATCTAAAAAATGTTGAAACTTTTGTTCTAATTCACTTGGATCAATAACCATTTCTTCTCGTCGATCTTCACCAATAGTTACCCACCAATTATCTGCGCCGTATCTATGATATTCATTTAAATCACTATCATCAGTACGAACAGTATATATTACATTTTCATATACTTCTGTTATATTCATAATAATTCCTTAATTATTTTTTGTGCCATATTACCATCATATCGTCCTGAATATGATTGTTTTAATGATTTCATTATTTTACCGATATTATCTGCGCCTAATTCAATTTCAGAAATAATAATCAATTTCAATTCTTCCTCGGATAATTGTTTAGGGATATATTTATCAATCAAAGATAATTCAATATTAGCTTTATCTAAATTATTTTGTTCACTTTGGGATAATTCATTTTTTTGTTGATAAATAGTTATGATTTCTATAATACCAGCTTTAAATTTTTTAATAATAGATAAACATTCCTCGTCGGTTGTTAATCTATTACCTTTATTTTTTCCAACATTAGCACATTCAGAATACAATGTCACTAAAAATGTCGCATAACTTTGTTTTTCTTTTCTAGCTACAACTGAATCAGTTTTGATTTGCTGTAATAGACTTGTTATTTGATTTGCCATAAACATATTCAATTCACCTCGTTTAAATCCTGTTTCAATTTCATCTAACGTATTCATATAATATCCTCATTATTTTTATATCATTTTACTCTATCATAAAATCTATGAAATGCAGCAATTCTTGATGTTAATCCATTTGTACCACCATTTATTTTCTTCGTTATAGTCGTAATCACTTGATCATTACTACCAAAATCAGCGACTTGATTTAATCCTGTTTTTTGCCAAAACCATGCAGAAACAGTAATTGGATATTTGCTAGCAACTAAATCCGGATTTAATATTACATTATCTGTAACGATTTTATTGAATTCAGTATAATTAGATTTACCAGTTAATTGTATATAACCCCTTCCTCTATATCTATATCCATCTCCAGTAAAAACATTCCCATTACCTAATCTATTAGCATATACTAGATTTGCAATTTTCTCAGGATTTCTGCTATAATCTTTAACATTATTAGTATTAAAATATTTTGGAAATATTTGTAATAAACCATCCGAAGAATAATTTAAATTTTCTACAACATGTATGAATCCACCACTTTCATGATAACATTGAGATAAAAAGTGGCACAATCTTAATGTAGTATTGATTTCAAATTTTCGACCAATATAATCTAAATCATTATATATTGTTTTTGGTAATAGTGTAATAAATTTTTCTAACATGTAATATCCTTATATTTTAAATAAAAAAGATATATGATACTAATTTATACCATATATCTTATTATCATTTATTCTACGTCGTCGTCATTAAAATCAATTAGTTCATCATCAACAATATTTTCTAAAGTAGGAACTGAATTATTTCCGATAATATAATAATTTTTGACTTTTTCTTTAAATGCCTCAGATTCAAGAACCTGGCTCCAAAATTCTTTATTATTGGTATCTTTAGCTCTAAACTTTTTAGATTCTACTTCTCCTGTATCTAAATTTACCCTCGAATACCATCCATTTGACGGTTTAATAATAGCACCTAATTCTATAGCTATTTCTAGTAACCCAGAATATAATTGAATTCCTGAATCATAATGTACGGTAAAAGGAAATTTTGCTTTTTCTCTTACAAACCTTGATTTAAAGATATTGATTGTAAATTTCCAACCATCTAAATCACCATCACCTGCTTTTTCTTGCGCTTTGGTTATTACGAAAATTTGATTTGCGCAATATGTGACTGCTGAACCGCCAGGAATAACTGTTTTTGGATATAAACCGATTTCAGAATATACATGATTTATCATAAAACAAGGCAATTCTTTCATTGATAATTGAACAGTAACCAATCTCAATAAAGATCGTATTGCTTTTGCTCTACTCATATCCGCTACACTTTTTTCATCTGCTGCATCATCAACTTCTTTCTTCGAAGAAATTTGACCGATAGAATCAACCATAAAAAAGACTTTATCACCTTTTTTAATACAATCAAGTTTTTTCATGAAATCGAACTTCAACTGCTCAATATGTTCTACGGGTATATGGATAACTCTAGTTGGATCAATACCAAATGTTTTAATATATTCGGGGGTGATACCAAATTCTGTATCATATAAAATACCAATAGCATCTTTAAATCTATCAAGGTAGGCTTTCATACAATATAAACATAAAGCAGTCTTGAAAGTTTTGGACTCCCCTGCAAGGATAGTCAAGCCATATGTAATTCCACCATCTACTCTACCAGAAAATGCCAAATTCAAAACAGGTAAATCTGTTTTGACGAAATCCTTTTCTTTAAAGATAGATGATTCCGATAGTACAGTTGATCCAAGTGAACCAGCTTTTAATAATTTCCCTAATAATGCATTCATCTAATTTCCTTATTAATTATTGCATAGTTTTGATTTTTATGATGGACTATGAATAACCATCAAATACATATTACTTAGTCGGATCTTTCTTCTTTATCACTTCAAATCCACCACTATTCATTTTATCTATAAATGCTGTTTTTTCTTCTTGTGTCATTAGTTCTTCTTGATAATATTTCATTAAATCTCCTCCATTACCCAAATAAATCCGATAAATTATTTTGTTTTTCTGAACTCCACCCAGCAACTTTCATGAAGCTATTTACTGGTTCTAAAAAAGTTTTTTCAAATTGTAATTCTTTATCTATATAACCGGATAAATTCATTACTTCGTGTAAATCATCATGAAATGCAATAGCATTATTAGCTACAGGATTCGGTATTTTGAGATAAATAAATTTGATCTTATCACCATTTTTAATAGGTGGGTATGTATTATCTAATTTGAATTTCTTCAGATTATTATTATACGCGATACTTGCTTTAACATGTATAGGTGTACCAACTTTCCATCCGTTTTGATTTGGATTATACCATTTATCAATATCATTAACCCCTCTTTGAAATGCGATATCTTCTAATGACATTTGCATAAAAGAAGTTCTAAAATCCGTAACATATTTCTGTATTGTTTCTTCATCACTATTTAAAAATAAACGATAAAATTCTAGTAATGCTGGTTTAACAGATTTAGGGGTACTCGTTCTTGCAGTTTCAACACCAACAGCTTTTAATTTTGGTTTATCATAACGAACACCTTCATTATCCCATACTTGTAAGATATAATTCTTTTTAGCTCTCCATGCTCCTCTATCTGCTATTGATTCTCTCTTCATTTTCATTTTATTCGAATATGCATTCAAATAATCGGCAAGTTCATCAAAACATTTATCGATATATGGTTCAATTATCCTAGAACAAAATTTATCAACGAAATCAACAACTTTTTCAACGGTCACATTAGGTGGTAATAATTTTTCAATATTTTCGCCTAAATATAAATATGCACTATTATGAACACAGATATTATTACCAAAAAAATTATGATTATCTTCTACTTCTATATCGTATACCCATTCTTCGTGAATTCCTAAATCTTCTATAATATATTCATCACAAAACTCTATCTTTTGCATATTTTATTAACCTTTCTATTAATTCTTCTTTATTATTTAAATATTCAGATTCCCATACAACTATCGTATCAATATTTCTTTCAGTTTTGATGAGATTTATTTTATATGTATCTTTTTCCCAAACTTCAGATGCAGTCAGATGAGTCATGCCCCTAACTTTTAAATGATCACTAGGTAAATATATTGAAGGATTTCCGTGATAATGATCTCCATTATATTCTATACATACTTTTAAATCCAAACTTACGAAATCATATTTTTTATAAGAATTATTTTGTTTATCGTATATTCCATACTCATTATTATATGTTGCGAAATAGACATTATTACCAAAATATCCAGATACTAATAATATATTAAACAATTCCTGGCTTTGTTTTGAGTAGCCACAAACAACATTATTAATATAATTTTGAAATTTCATTTCGCCATCAATCATACCATAACGAGAAATAAAATTATCTAGTGTATGTGCTTTTTGAGCATTAATACTTTCATACCTATCGCCTAAATATTCTTTCGTATTAGTATATGCCTGTTTATCTCTGTAAATATTAAATCGCTTAGTTCCTTCTTCAATACCATATTTTTTAATTTGATTATTTAAAGTTACAGCTCTCCTAAAATTAAATTCACTAAAATCATTTTCATCCCAATCATATTTCTCCTTCTTATAATCTAAAGTATTACTGTATGATTGTTTTTCTCTATAATTATTAAAACGAGTGGTCCCTTCATCAATCCCATATTTTTGAATTTGTTTTTCTAATGTAACTCCTCTACCACTAATAACAGTATTATATTTTTTAGTTCCTTCTTCAATACCATACATTATACACATTTTTTCAAGACTAAATTTAGAACCAATTGATATACACTTTTTAATATAATCGATAAAAATAGTAATATCAGTTGGTAAATTATATTTTATGATATTTTTAAAAGAACAAGTATATCGTTTCTCATATAATAACTTCAAATCTTCTTCATCAATATTACTTAAATTATACGGTAATATTTTTTGTAGTTTCTCTTTTTGTTTTGTTTTCATAAACGTTAGTATCCGTGTCATTAGCAATACTAATATTTATAATTTTGTACTTTTTGTTATCAAGTTTTTCTGGTAGAATAGAAAGTATTTTTTTCGTTTTTTTATCTTGTACTATTATTGAGTGGTTATTTGTTATAATAACCTCATTACCTTTATTATCAATTATCTTATATAATTGTTTTTTAACTTTATGCTTCATTATATAAGAAATAGATTTATTTTCTAATTTACCTGTTGAATTGATAGATGGTGTAATATAATTATTATCAACTTTTTTTACATATTGTTGATTAAATTCATCTTTCTTCACGAATACATCTGGAATAGAATCATAAAAATCTGATATAGTTGATTTTTCATGATTTACTTCTATCATTGTTGAACCAACAACGCTGTCAGTATCATTAGCGACAACATAATCAATATTATTGGTTTTGAATTTATTATTCAATAAAATATTCAATTTTTCACTGATATAACGGATTGTCATCTGACCTGTTAATGTAATTCCTTCTGCGATATCTAATGAAAAATATCTAAAATGAACATTACCCGAAGCACCATATAAACTATTCAAAGAAATTTTTAATGCCATTTGATAAGCATTTAAACTTGCTTCTAAATCACGATTATTTTTATATTTTTCTTTTAACTCATCAGTCGTTAAATCCGAAAATTTCTCGATTTTATTGTTTTTACGATTTTTCAACTCACCTTTTATTTGTTCAGATTCACTTTCAGATTTTAACATTTGATTTTTTACATTTCTTCGTTCAGAATATAAAAATTCAACGATTTCCGGAATAAATCCCCATTTATCTTTTCTGAACTGAGTTCCATTAGCGACCATAGTTAAATTTTTATCTTTTAAAAATTTAGTATCTATGTTAAACTTAATCAAATCTTCAACATAATTCCCTGAGGCTTTTTTAAATAAAGTTTCTGGGCTCATATTATATTGCATCATGATAGATGGATACAAACTATTCAAGTCGAATGATACAACCCATTTATATCTACCAGGAATAGGCTCTTTAACGAATGCGCCAGCAAAGTTATCTGATTTATCTGACCTTGTTTCAGGAGGGATTTGCTTATTTTTACTATTTGCGAAATTATATAGATATGTATCCCAGAATTTTACTTGACCAAAAATATCTTTGTGCTTAACTTTAGCCATATATGTCATCGTTAAGGCCACTTTGATAAAATTTAGTTTTTTATCTAGATTTTCAACAAGCTGTACGTCTTGTCTATTGTATTTTATACCTATTTTATAACACTCTTTTTCTGCTATGTATCTAACGTCTTTAGATAATTTTAACAATTCATCAGTTGACAATGAAGATAACTCCATTGATTCTAGCAAGTCAATTTGCATAATTATTCCCTTAATTTTTACGATTAGCTATTTCATTTTCAATTTTATTCAACATATTAACATAACGAGCAAACAATGGCATTTCTTCGAGTAATTTGTCTGGTGGAATAGTAACACATGATATTCCACTCAACAATTCAAATGTTTTACCATTTATATATTCATCATATTCTAATTTTTGTTCACCTAATTCCATTTTTGAAATGGTATCTAATCTATAATTTTCGGGTTTTTTAGTGCTAAATTTCTTATATAACTGTTGAAAATCTAAAACGACTAAACCAAAAATATCATAACTCTTATCATCATATCCAATATCAATTTCTTTTATTGGATTATTGATATCTTGATGAAATGGGCTCAATTTATTTGCTGCATTTTTACTGACAACTTTGCGAATTCTATTAACTAGATAAGGTATATCAAATCCTTCAATATTAAATCCTGTAATAAAATCTGGACGTAAATCATCCCAAAAGTTTAAGAATTTAATCAACATATCTTTTTCATTATCGCCTCTAATATATTGATCAGCACCTTTATCATCAAACTCTTTTGTACCAAACGAAATAAAATTATTTGATTCACCAAAGCACTTTATTGTTATAGAAGTGATAATTTGTTCAGCAATTGCCGGAAACGGAAATCCATTATTAGCTTCAGTTTCAATATCAATATTTGCTAATACGATATTATTGATATCATATTCAATGTTATGCGGATATTTACTAGATATGAATTGGTAGACTAAATTTGTTTGACCATAAATATCGATAGACTCTGATTTTTTTCTTGCGATAAAATCTTCTGCTTCTTTCGTTGTTTGAAATTGATATTTTTTTAATTTGTTGCCATATATATCATAATCATCACCAAACTCGGCTTTAACGAAAAGATCTATTGGAAATGTATCAATAACTTCTTGAACTCTTTTCTTACCATCATGATACCGATGAAATATTTTCAATCCACTATTTCTGTCCGATCTCGAATCAACGAACGTGTAAAAATTTTTCATTTAAAAATCTCCATATTAAATTAAAAAGGGTGGAATTCTATTTCCACCCTGATATAAGAACAATCTTATAAACTTTTAACTTAATTGGATAATATTGCTATCTGGAACAATAATTTCTGGTTGTTGTTCAAATTCTTTTTGATAAAACCCCATCAATTGATCAACAGGAGTCAATAAATTCGAAACTAATTGATCTTTTGTCAAAGTAATTTCTGTTTCGTTGAATAAAGTAAGGAAATGAGTTAAACCTAACCCTTCTTGTGTTTGTTGAATGATCCTTGGGTTTTTAAATGTAAATTTTGAACCCTTTGCATCATAGGAAATATCAGCGATCAATAAACCCATTGTAGTAAAAACACATTTGATATTTGTAGTTGTCATAATTCTCTCTTTTATTAAAAATGATATTATATATTAATTAGTTAAATTTGTCAATAGACTAATTTTTATTAGTTGATCCAAAACCACCAACTCTATTTGTTTTTTGCTCTGGTTTTTTATCTAATACAATAAATGTATTTTGTGGACTAGAGACAAATTCACCTTGACATAATCTTTCTTGATCACTAATATAGATTGATACATCAGTATTATTAAATAAAGTAATAAATACTGGTTCGATATAATCATGATCTATAACACCTGTACAATTGATTAAATTCAATCCTTCTTTCAAAGCAATACCACTTCTTGGAAAAATCTTCAAAGAATATCCAATAGGAATATCAAAAATAAGATTTGTTGGTATAAGAGCTCTTTCTTTAGGATTCAACCTAAAGGATTTAATATCAAAATTCGAATCAGGGTGTACTGTTATTGATTTCATTACAACTTCATTAAAGCTATTATAGCATTTAATTGCATCATAATTAGTGAAATCCGATCTTAAATCAAAACAAGCAGATCCATCTGTTGCGAATGTCGGTATTTGAGCTGTGTTTGATACTTGAAAAATACCTACTTCTAATTTTGATAATCCTATATTATCTTGTTTATCTTCTTTAATATAAGGTAATTCATCAATTACCGTACTAACAGGAGTTTCTCCTCTTATTGTCCATGTCACATTATCTTCGAGATTATTCGTTTCAGGTTGTTTTTTTCGTGTTGCTTTAGTTTTTTGTTCCATTATTTATCCTGGTTATTAAATCGTCCACTATATTTTTCTTCAATCATTCTTACTTAATTTAATCATAATAACTATCTAATTTTTTACCAATATTATATTTTGATCGCAAATCCCAATTATTTTTATCTTTATATGATACGATACAAACTCTTTTTTCGATGTGTTCTTCAATAGGCACGATTAATTTAACTAATCCCCATTCACTTAACATTTTTGCAATTGATCTAACTCTATCTGCATCTTCTTCCGTAAAATCGGTTTTACTTGTTTTACCATCTAACAAGAATAATTGTTTGAAATGAACAATATAATATTTTCCTTGTTTATGTAAAATATGAGCTGTTTGCCACAAAATCGGTAAATCGTTAGTATCTTTGCGGCAGGGAATACCAATTCTAGTGAGAGTTTCTTTTACTTTTAAAAAACCATCTGGATCTAATGCAGATACTTCAATCAATGTACTTACTAAATCATTTCTATTCATTTTATTTTTCCTTTCCTTTTTACATTATCATTTTTAATTTTACCACTTTTACCTCCGCGATTTAATTCATTTTTTATCGCGTCGATATCCACTAAATCTAAGACCTCCTTGGCCCTAGTATATGAATAATCATAATACTCCATGATTAATTCAATATTCTCTTTATCATCACTATTTTTATTCCATTTACCATATCTCTTCTTTTTTGGTATAACATGGAATAAAAAATCATAATGCATTTCTTTTGTTATCCAATGTTTTTGATTTAATTCATTAGCCAATAATATAGTATCTTTATTATTACCTAATGCTTTATTTATCATAAACGAATTATATGCAGATGCCATTTCATCCCAAGTTAATGGTTTATTTGAACTACAAATATTATTTACGATATCAAAAAAATTAAGTTTTTTTTCTTCACTCATAATCTAATTCACCTAAATCTTCATCTTCATCAGATTCAATGTTATTTGGTAAATTATTATAAATATCTTCTAATAATGTTTTATTGATTTGATTTATATCACTTGAATCATATAAATTTTCCATCATTTATACTCTATTTCAGCCATTAATGTTGTTAGACATGCAATCAAATGTAACTCTCTATCTGCACAAAAACTTGATTTATAATCAAATTCTGATAAAGTTAATACTAATTGAGGTAAACTGCTAGGTTTAACATATTCTGGGCTTCGTTCATATATTGTTCTGATGACTGTTGAAAAATCATTATCGTTATTTTCTGTTACCCATTTCCGTACATCATTCCATTTTGAATGATCCTTTAACAATTTAAATAATAATTTAATTGAATCATCATTCAATGTAGTAATAACAACATCTTCAAGTGTTCCATTTTTAGTGTGTCTTTGTAGATGATTTAATATTTTTCTAATATCGGGTAAATATTTCAGAATTAAAGTAGCGAGTGCTTTTTTATCATATTCAACACCTTCTTGTTTTAAGATTTCTTTGATCCTAAAATCCAAAGGTTTTAATAATTCTGTTTTTTCTTCTTTTGTTAAGGCAAAATTTACTACTACACATCTACTTTTTAGCGCATCAATCAATTTATTTTCAAAATTAGCAGTTAAAATAAATCTACAATTTTTAGAAAATTCTTCGATAAAACCACGCAGCGAGGCTTGTACAAGTGGAGTCAAAAAATCTGCTTCATCGAGTATGACTACTTTGTATTCACTTGTAAATGAAATTGTTGATGCAAAAGAACGTAGAGTTGTTCTTAGCATATCAATATTGCCATTCTCTGAAGCGTTTACCAGTAAATATTCAATACCTAACTCATTACACAGAGCTTTTGCAGATGTTGTTTTACCAGTACCAGCAGAACCACAAAATATCATATTTTGTAATTCCCCTTTAGATATCATTTCATTAAAAAAATCTTTCAATCTGCTTGGTAAAATACAATCGTTTATTTTTTGAGGGCGAAATTTTTCAACCCATAGAGATTCACTTTCATTATATTGTAACATTACATTTCCTTATAAATGGGTGACTTTTATAGTCACCCTAATAATTTTAACCCAATGATTCTACTGCAATTGCATAATTTAATTCTTTGATATTGTTATCATCTTTCGCAACGAAATGAAAACATTTGTTTGAAACTTCAACGTCATACTCTGCTGGTACAACTTTCATATTTTCAATTTTAATAACATACTCAAATTTTTCTAATTCAGTAACATAATCAACTGCTACTGTAAATTGATTACTTTCTGAATTATCGCTTCTGGTAAATGATTTTACTATCAATCCTTTTTCAGTTACAAATAAATATTCTAAATTCAAAGTTTTAGATGCTTCTAAAATCTTAGATAATTTTTCTTTTGTTAACGTAAAAGTTACATCAGCTTTAGGGAATGTAATATTTTTTTCTGGTGGAGATTTAATCAAATCTGGAGCTGTATACAAATATTTAACTGTATTTACACCATCAGAGATAGTAAAAAATTTATCTTCACACTTAATATCAGGATCCTTAAAGATACTCAAAACTGATAAGAACTCTGGGATACTAAAAATAGAGAAATCTTTTTCGAAACTATCTGGTACAATAGCAGATGCAAAAATATGAGCACTTACACTAATAGTTTTTTGTACATTTCCTTTTTTAAATGTAATACCCGGATTGATTGCACTAAAATTTTTAATAATTTCGATTGTTTCTTTACTTAATTTCATTTATTATAACTCCATTATTTTTTATTGTGGTCAATTAAATTTATATCCATAATAATATACATCACTGTAACGTTTAAAATTATATAACATTATTATAAAAATGTCAAATTTATTTTAATAATTTTGAAAACCCTTGTTCTCTTCCAACAACGATTTGTGATCTGAATTTATCTGCCCATTTATCCGCAGAATGTGAAATAACAAATATATTCGTATTATTCAAATTATCAAATAATTCAATTATTGATTCAGTGAATTTACTATCCCCACTACCATCCAATGTTTCATCGAAAAATAATAGATTTGTTGCAGAATCATTTTGTAACTTCGCTATTTCTCTCCAAGCAAATAATAATGCAATATCAATACGTTGTTTTTCACCTTCTGAAAACATACCATAACTTAATTCTTCAATACCTCTGGCAAATATTGTTTCATTAAAATCTTCATCAAGAGTAAATCTTACATAAAATCCCATCTTCGCGAGATATGTATTCACTAACGTATTGATAATTGGAATATATTTTTTTATAATCGTCTGTTTTATTCCAGTATCTTTTAACATTTGGGTGATAATATCATAATAACTATATCTCTCTAATAATTCATCTCGTATTAATACTAATTCATTATATTCTTCTTGTAATTTATTATATTTCTCAATTTCTTCAAGTATTTTAGATTCATTAGTAATATTTTTAGAGCTATTTATTAACGAATGACACTGTTTTAATTGATTAGTTTTTTCATTTAATTTAACAGTTAAAATACTAATTTCTTTTTCTATTGTTCTATTAGAATTGATAATTTCATTTATATTATTGATTTGATCAATTGCTAAATCTAGCTGCTTTTGAATAGTATCATTTGTTGTTTCTATAGTAACAGTTTTATTACTTAGATCTATTATCTTATTTGATCTCAATTCATCATGTATTTCTTGTGTACAAGTCGGACAAATATTATTCTCATTAAAAAAACTTATATTTGAATTTAATTGTTTATATTTTATATCTGTTCTAACTTTTAATTTATTTAAGTTTGCTACTCTATCATTCAATTTTACAACATTATCATCAGAAATTTCTTGTAATTTTGTTTTAGCTGTAATAATATCGTTTTTTAATGATTCGCACTCAAGTTTCAATTCTTTAAATTGAATTTTCAATTTAGATATATATTCTTCTCTTTGTTGAGCATCATCAGTTTTTAATTTAGTTATATATCTATTTTGTATATCAATTCTTTCGTTATAAATCAAAATATCTGATTTTATTTTATTCAATTCTTCTTTTAATTTCGATATCCTAGATTTATGAATTTCATTC
>NZ_JAQTPQ010000328.1 GCF_028712645.1 Flavobacterium sp.
ATCTTGGCAAATTCCAAAGCGTGAATATAGGCATTGGTAGCAACTTCGGAAAAATCTGTGGGAAACAAAATTTTTTTCATTTTTATAAAGTTTTAATTATTTCATACCTTAAAGGTAGTTAAAAAACACAAATTAACTACATTAATTATCAGATGTTTATGCTAAATTTAATTATAAATAGAAGCACTTCTTGATTTTGAATTGATACTTATTTAGATTTATTACCTTTGCAACCAAGAACAAAAAAAATGTTATACACAGATTCTATTGTAGCTCTCGCCACACCATCAGGAGCTGGAGCCATCGCCATAATTCGAATTTCAGGAGAAGATGCAATTACCATTGGGAATTCCATTTTCCAATCTATTAAAGGGAAAGATTTGATTAAACAAAAATCCCATACTTTGCATTTGGGTCATATTATTGATAATCAAAAAACCTTAGACGAAGTTTTGGTTTCTATTTTCAAAGGACCTCATTCTTATACTGGCGAAAATACAATTGAAATTTCCTGTCACGGCTCTACTTATATTCAACAACAAATTATTCAATTATTACTTCAAAAAGGCTGCCGAATGGCAAATCCAGGAGAATTTACCTTGAGAGCCTTTCTAAACGGCAAACTCGATTTATCACAAGCTGAAGCTGTTGCTGATTTAATTTCATCGGATAACGAAGCTTCTCACCAAATTGCGATGCAACAAATGCGGGGTGGTTTCTCCAACGAAATTGCCAAACTACGCCAAGAATTACTCAATTTTGCTTCCTTAATTGAACTCGAATTAGACTTTGCTGAAGAAGATGTAGAATTTGCCGACAGAACACAATTTCACGAATTATTAAATAGAATCGAGTTTGTTTTGAAACGCTTAATTGATTCTTTCGCTGTTGGAAATGTTATTAAAAATGGAATTCCTGTTGCGATTGTGGGCGAACCCAATGTGGGAAAATCGACTTTACTGAACGCTTTGTTGAACGAAGAACGAGCCATTGTTTCACATATAGCTGGAACGACTCGCGACACAATAGAAGATGAATTAGTCATTGGCGGAATTGGTTTCCGATTCATCGATACAGCTGGAATTCGGGAAACAGAAGACCATATAGAAAGCATTGGAATCAAAAAAACTTTTGAAAAAATTGAACAAGCACAAGTTGTCCTCTTTTTGTTTGATGGTTTAAAGTTTCAGGTTTCAGGTTTTGACTATATAACCGAAATTGAAAAGGTAAAAAACAAATACCCTTTAAAACCCATTCTTGTTGTCGTAAATAAAATTGATTTATTAGCAGAGAACGAAATTTCAAGCATCAACAAACAACTTGAAACGTTAAACCTTAAACTTTTAAAAATTTCTGCCAAAGAGAATATTGGAGTTGATGAATTAAAAGATCAGTTGCTTTCGTTTGTAAATACAGGTGCTTTGAGAAACAACGAGACCATTGTGACTAATACGCGTCATTATGATTCTTTATTGAAAGCCTTGGACGAAATTCAAAAAGTAAAATTTGGATTGGAAACCAAGCTTTCCAGCGACTTAATAGCGATAGATATTAAAGAAGCTTTGTACCATTTTGGGATGATTACGGGTCAGGTTACCAATGATGAGCTTTTAGGAAATATTTTTGCTAATTTCTGTATCGGGAAGTAAAAGTACTTTCTTTAAGCAAATCTAACTTTCTTTAACTTGACTATCAGTAATTTATAATCATTCTTACATTCTTTTACTCCCCTTAATTCATACCTTTATCACACTTAATGTACACCTTTAAGATTAAAAGGTGTAAGAATGTACATCTTATGAAAATTAGTTTGAAAAAGAAAAAGTTGCAGAATGGTAAATATAGTTTATACCTTGAATACTATAAAGGGTCAACAACCAATACTGAAGGCAAGCGAATAAATTTGAGAGATTTTGAGTATCTAAAGTTATACCCACATCAAGAGCCAAAAACTGCCAGTGAAAAAAAGGAGAATAAAGAAATTGATACCTTAAGCGAACAGATATTTTCAATCAGAAAAGCTGAATACTTTCAAGGTAAATTTGACATCAAAAACACAGCTAAATCAAAAAGAAGATTTTTAGATTATTTTATCGAGAAGACAGAAGAAAAAGTTGATTCTCCAAAAAATTACGGAAATTGGACTGCTACTTTAGTCCATTTAAAAAGATGCATAAGTCAGAATTTATTATTCGAAGAAATTGATGAAAATTTCGTTAAACGAGTTAGGAATTATTTTGAGAAAGAAGCTAAAACGAAAAGTGATATCCTCCTATCTCTTAATTCAAAATATTCTTATTACAATAAATTTAAAGCTTGCCTAAGAGCCTCATTTGATGATGGTTATTTATCTATCAATTATGCTTCAAAGACAAAATCATTTGAGCAAGCTGAAAGTCAAAGAGAATATTTAACTCATCAAGAGTTACAATCATTAGCAAACACTAATTGCAAATATGATGTGTTGAAAAGGGCATTTATTGCATCCTGTTTAAGCGGTCTTCGCTGGTCTGATATAAACACACTTGTTTGGTCAGAAGTTAGGGATGAAGACAATGGAGTAAGTAGAATAAATTTTCGTCAAGAAAAAACTGATGGAGTAGAATATCTTTATATATCAAAGCAAATTAGAGAGTTATTTGGCGAAAGACAACATCCATCAGAAAGAGTTTTTAAAGGTTTAAAATACAGTGCAGTTTATAATAATGAAATTGTTCGTTGGTGCAACAGAGCTGGAATTTCTAAACACATTACTTTCCATAGTGCAAGACACACAAATGCAGTATTATTACTTGAAAATGGAGCTGATATTTATACTGTATCAAAACGACTGGGACATCGGGAGATCCGAACAACAGCTATCTATGCCAAGATTGTAGACAAAAAAATGAAAGAAGCAGCAAATTTAATTCCTAACATTAATATTTAAATAATAATAAAAAATGAAAAATACAAAACTTAAACTATTATTAATTGTAATGATAGTTTTTTTATATACTTATTCCTTTTCACATTTATCTTTAAATTATTTTTACATAATTTCTATTATAATTGAGACCACACTTATAGGAATTGTATTATTCAAACTAACAGCTACTTATAGTGTTTATTTTGTCTACTTTATGTTTAATTCCAGTTACGAAGGTTACAAAAAGAAAATTGAAAAACCTCGTTTACTATTTCACCTTATTTTCATTCCTATTGCTTTAATTTTCTACAACTATTTTATAAAAAGGTTCTACTGGGTTTTGTGTGAATAGCCGTCAAGGTTTCCATGAAAAAATAGAATGGCTGTTCTAAAATTTTGTTTATTTCTATATCCACGACCTATTCGTTTTAGTTCTTCAATTGCTCCGTTA
>NZ_JAQTPQ010000329.1 GCF_028712645.1 Flavobacterium sp.
TCTAAAGTTTGTCTCTTAACTTCATTTGAAAAGGCATCACCGTTAATACTTTTTGCATATAAACCTGCTTTGTTTGCTTCATTTTCAAAAGCTGCAGAATTATATCAACCTGGAGAAGCTGGTCTTCCTTCAACGGGAGGTTTTTCGAAAAATACACCAATGGTTGCAGCATCAGAACCAAAAGCACTAGTAATTCTTGAAGCTAAACCAAATCCGGTTGAAGCTCCAATTACCAAGACTTTTTTAGCGCCATCAATTGCACCTTTTGATTTTACGTATTCAATTTGATTTTTTACGTTTTGCTCGCATCCCTTTGGGTGTGATGTCAAACAAATAAATCCTCGCATTCTAGGTTCTATAATCATATATGTAAAGGTTATTCTGTTATTCGGTTTTTTTAAGGTGACAAATATAAGCCATTTCTTTAGTTCAGCAAGGCTTTTGCGTGGTTTAATGCGGAATCAGAAACAACAGTTCCTGACAACATTTGTGCAATTTCGATAAGTCGTTCCTCATCAGATAATAATTTTAATTCAGATTGTGTGTCTTCGCCAATAGTAGATTTTGAAACTTTGAAATGTGCTGTTCCTTTTGCAGCAATTTGCGGTAAATGTGTAATAGCAAAAATTTGCATTGTCTGACTCATTTCCTTCATAATTTCGCCCATTCTGTTGGCAATTTCACCAGAAACTCCGGTATCAATTTCATCGAAAATTAAAGTTGGTAATTTTGAATACTGTGCCAAAATTGCTTTCACAGCCAACATAATTCTTGACATTTCTCCACCGGAAGCCACTTTTTTCAACAACCCAAAATCAGTTCCTTTATTAGCTGAAAACAAAAATTCGAGTTCATCTTTCCCGTTTTCGAAATAAGTTGTAGTAGCATTAATATCAATTTTAAATCGAACATTTGGCATTCCTAAAGTTTCTAAAATCGCAATTAACTTTTGACATAAAACTGGAACTGAATCCATTCTTTTCTTATGAATGGTATTTGATAAAGTATCTAATACTATCACTTTTTCCTGAATTGAATTCGTTATTGAAGTAATTTCATTTTCTAAATTTCCTATTTCAAATAGAGAATTTTCTAAATTAGTTTGGATTTCCAATAATTCATCAACAGTTAAAACTTGGTGTTTTTTTTGCAAACTGTAAATCACTTGCAACTTTTGACTAATTAAATCTAATTGTTCAGGATCATTGATGAGTTTCTCGGAACAGCGATTCAATTCATCAGAAATATCGTCAAACTCAATAGTTAGACTTGTTATTCTTTCTAACAAAGAAAAATATTCAGGAGAAAACGAAGCAATCTTCTGCAAAGAAACCTTGATTTCCTTCAAGTTGTGCATCACTCCTATTTGTTCTTCATTGGCAATAGCCAAAGATTTATCGATGGATTCCTTTATAATTTCGACATTATTCAATTTTTCATAATCAGCTTCGAGGGTTTCTTGTTCGCCTGATTTTAAATTTGATGCCACTAATTCGTCTAATAAAAAGGTATTGTATTCCTGTTCTTTGGTAGATTCGGATTGTTTTTTGAGAAGCGTATTTAATTTGGATTTATCCAATTTATAGCTTTTCAAAAGTATTTGATAATCTAAAATATCCTCTTGATTATCAGCAATGGCGTCAATAATTTCGAACTGAACTTTCTCTTCCGAAAGTTCTTGTGTTTGATGCTGCGAATGAATATCGATTAAAAGCAAACTCAATTCCTGCAATTCCTGAAGATTGACTGGACTGTCGTTAACAAAAGCTCTTGATTTTCCCGAAGGTAAAATTTCGCGACGAATGATGGTTTCATCTTCATAATCCAAGTCGTTGGATTCGAAAAAAGGAAGTAAATTGTATTTCGAAATTTCGAAATGGGCTTCAATGACACACTTTTCTTCTTTGTTTTTTAAAGAAGTTAAATCGGCTCTTTTTCCTAAAACCAATCCTAAAGCTCCTAAAATTATTGATTTTCCTGCTCCAGTTTCTCCTGTAATAATTGAAAATCCTTTTGAAAAATCGATATTCAATTTTTCGATTAAAGCATAGTTTTTTATCGACAAGGAAGTTATCATTTCTGTAGTTTTTGTGATGAAGAACCAGTAATAGTTAGGAATTGAAAAATCAATTAATATTTAATCATCGCCCATTTACTTGAATTCAAAGGAGATGTCTTATTCAAATTTTCGACTAAATCTGAAATTGAAATACTTGGTCCACCAGAAAAAATGGAAACAATTTCATCTGATTTTGAATCAAAAAACACTCGAGTCAAATAAGCATTTGGTTTAGATTCATTAAGTTTTCCAAGATTAAGCAATGCGCTTTTTATTTTTTCTTTAGCACTTTTTAAATCTTGACTCATCACATCCAACCCTGAATGATATCCAAACTCTGCTTGGCGAACTTCTTTATATGCTGGCGACAATAAATCATTTATCAAAAAATATCTATTTTGGTTTCCATCAGTTTGTTTCCAACCTCTGTAACCACTTTCTTGGGCAACATTAGAGATGTTTTGGGCAATTTCTAAATAAGGTGTCCCCTCAAATTCCGTAAAACTATCAGCGTCCAAACCTATTATTATGTAGCTATAAAAAGAAACTACGGACACCAGATTGGATTCAAAGGAGTTAGGATTAAAATTTAAACTTTCGAACTCAGTATAACTAAAACTAAAATCTTTGTCGTTAATATTTATGATTGGCGATGAATAAGACGAATTATAGATTGGTCTTGAAGATTGAACCTGAATAGTTGCAACAAATTGATTTGAAGTGTTAGACGAAATGGTGATATACATCGAACAATCTATTTTTTCATTTTGTTTAAATGTTTTTCCAGTCCATTGCGTTTGATTTACAAATTCGCTCAATGAAGTTTCTAAAGTTTTAAAAACTTGTTGATTAGCATTCGGTAATTTTTGAGCATTTACCGTCACGGTACAATTTAATTCTTGCGCTTGGGCAAAGCCAAAAATCAGGACTAAAAATACACTTAAAATGTTACGCATAATTTGCTATTACTTTGTTTAAAATATCATTGGCAACGGCTTCTTTTGATTTCAATTCCATTGGTTCTACCTTGAAATTTTTATCTATGAAAGTGATTTTATTAGTCAACTTTCCAAAACCAGCTCCTTCATCCTGCAGAGAATTAAGAATTATCAAATCTAAGTTTTTTTTCTGAATTTTCAACTTTGCATTTTCAATTTCATTCTCAGTTTCTAATGCGAATCCAATTAAAAACTGATTTTTTTTGATTTCGCCCAATGAAGCCAATATATCATTTGTTTTTTCGAGCTCAATAGTAAAATCATCTGCAGCTTTTTTAATTTTCTGCAAGGCTACATTTTT
>NZ_JAQTPQ010000084.1 GCF_028712645.1 Flavobacterium sp.
CTTTCAAAACAGATTTATCTCGCACTTGAAGTAATTCCTTAATGTTGATGAATAGTGTTTTCATTCCGTGTGGAATTTATTCCGAAACCTTAATTTCGAACATTTTATCCCAGTTTTTTCCTGTAACAAAAATGGTTTTTGTTTTTGGGTTGTAGGCAATACCGTTTAAAACATCAGCATTTGCATTTTTGATAAGTTTTTTCAAACCTGACATATCTATAATTCCCTCAACAGCTCCGTTTGTAGGGTTCACAATCGCGATGGCGTCTTTTTGCCAAACATTAGTATATATCTTTCCATTAATCCATTCCAATTCATTGATGGCTTTTATTTTAGAATCTCCAGAATATACATTGATGTAGTCAATCATTTTTTGTGTTTCGGGGTTCATTTTCCAAATTTTCTCGGTTTTGTCTGTTTGATAAATGTATTTCCCATCATTTGTCATTCCCCAACCTTCAATGTCTTTTTCATAAGCGAAGGTTTTTTCTAACTTCCAAGTATCGGCATTGTAAATAAAACCTGTTTTTTCCTGCCAAGTTAATTGATAAATTTTGTTGTTTAGGATTGTAATTCCTTCTCCAAAATACTTAGAATCAAGATTTGTTTGTTTGTAAACTTTTCCCGTTCTATAATCGTACTTTCTTAAATAGGAAGTTCCTTTTTGACCTGTACTTTCATACAAAGTATCCTTATAAAATTCCAATCCTTCGGTGAAAGAAGCCGTGTCGTGCGGATAGGTATTTAAAATAACATAGTTTAATAATTTAGGTTGAATGTTCGAAACCAACTCAACTCTTGTTGTGGCTTCCGAGTTTTCGCCATCAAAATAAACAATTGCTTTTAGATATTGATATCCTAATTTTTGATTTTTAAGATTGAAAGGAAGTTTTTCTGAGCTTTTTACAGAACCAACTTTTTTGTCATTCACAAAGTAAGCAATGCTATCTATTTCTTTTGAAGTTGAGTTTAAAACACCTAATTGAATGGTGTCTTGAAACACATAATGTTCCTTGAAATTAGAAATATCGAAAGTAAATAATGTGTTTTCCTCTTTTTTTGTATCTCCACAATTAGTCAAAGTGAATCCTAATAAAATGATAAATAGGAAGTTATAATTTTTCATAAAAAATAATTTTGATGATGCAATATACAACGATATTTTATAGGTGCAAAGCTCTTGCAAAAATATAAAAAGATTG
Source organism: Flavobacterium sp. (assembly GCF_028712645.1). Classification (GTDB taxonomy): domain Bacteria; phylum Bacteroidota; class Bacteroidia; order Flavobacteriales; family Flavobacteriaceae; genus Flavobacterium. The sequence goes on from NZ_JAQTPQ010000084.1 coordinate 1,203, forward strand.
TATATTTGCACCGGCAAGTCCTACACGACCAGCTCCTGCAGAATCCCCCAGGATGGGAACATAGCAAGGGTAAGTGGTTGAGCGGTGCGATGTAGGTCGCTTGCCATTTTTTATTTTATACAAAAATAGTCTTCCTTATGGAAGATTTTTTTATTTTTACTCAAATCTAAATTCAAAAAATGAATAAAGTAGTTCTAATCACAGGTGGTTCTTCGGGAATTGGGAAATCTATTGGCGAATTTTTGCATCACAAGGGGTTTATAGTTTACGGAACTAGCAGGAATCCAGAACGAGTTTTAAATTCTGTTTTTCCATTAGTTGCTTTAGATGTTCGAAACACCGAATCAATTCAAGTGGCTGTTGCCAAAATTATTGCCACTTCAGGTCGATTGGACATTGTAATTAACAACGCTGGTGTTGGTATTACCGGACCTTTGGAAGAAATTCCAGCCGAAGAAATCAAGAATAATTTCGAAACTAATTTTTTCGGACCAATTGAAGTGATGAAAGCAGCTTTGCCACAAATGCGTTCACAAAAATCGGGTTTGATAATCAATGTTACTTCTATCGCTGGTTATATGGGTTTGCCGTATCGCAGCGTTTATTCAGCATCAAAAGGAGCTTTAGAATTGATAACTGAAGCTTTGAGGATGGAAGTAAAATCATTCGGGATTCAAATTACGAATGTTGCCCCCGGCGATTTCGCAACCAATATTGCTTCAGAACGATTTCACGCACCTTCAATCAAAGATTCCGCTTATGAAATTCCGTATGGAAATACGTTAAAAATGATGGACGGACACGACGATAGTGGAAGTTATCATAATGAAATGGCGGAAGCAGTTTATAAAATAATTCAAAATCCAAACCCAAATATTCATTACAAAGTAGGTGCTTTTATGCAGAAATTTTCGATTGTTCTAAAGCGAATTTTACCGGATAAAGTCTATGAAAAAATGTTAATGAATCATTATAAATTGTAATTTTGCACCGAATTTTAAATACACAATTAAACAAAATAATATATGAAATTTTTTATCGACACAGCGAATTTAGCTCAAATTAAAGAAGCACAAGCACTTGGAGTTTTAGATGGAGTTACTACAAATCCGTCATTAATGGCAAAAGAAGGAATCACAGGAAAAAACAATATCTTAAAGCATTATGTTGACATTTGCAATCTTGTTGATGGTGATGTAAGTGCAGAAGTAAATGCACTTGATTTTGACGGAATGATTAAAGAAGGTGAAGAATTAGCTGATTTGCACGAGCAAATTGTAGTTAAATTGCCAATGACGAAAGAAGGTGTTATGGCTGCTAAATATTTTTCAGATAAAGGAATCAAAACAAATGTAACTCTTGTGTTTTCAGCAGGACAAGCTCTTTTGGCTGCTAAAGCTGGCGCAACTTATGTTTCACCTTTTATTGGTCGTTTAGATGATGTTTCGACTGATGGTTTGGCTCTTATTGAAGAAATTAGATTGATTTATGATAACTATGGTTACGAAACGCAAATCCTTGCGGCTTCAGTTCGTCACACAATGCATATTGTAAACTGTGCCAAAATTGGTGCTGATGTAATGACTGGACCACTTTCTGCCATTTACGGTTTATTGAAACACCCATTGACTGATATTGGATTGGCACAATTTGTTGCTGATTTTGAAAAAGGGAATAAATAAAAAGTTTCAGGGTTCCTTTTTATTAGTGAACATTGAAAAATTTAATTATAAAAAAAAGTCGCATTTCAAATTTGAAATGCGACTTTTTTTATTGGTTTATTATGGATAAATTAATGTCCTCCACTAATTTTTTTATCAAAATCAATACCTTGACCTCTTAAAATTCCACTTACTTTCCAAGCATAAAACGCCAAATAAGCAAAGCATAAAACTCCAACAATATAGCTACTTTGTATTCCAATACTGTCAGAAACAAATCCTTGAGCCCAACTTATAATTCCTCCACCCATAATCATCATAATCAAGAAACTACTTCCTTGACTGGTGTGTTTTCCTAATCCGCTTACCGCTAGTGTAAAAATACAAGGCCAAAGTGTACTGCAAAATAAACCAACACTAGTAAATGCATAAACACTAACCATTCCGTTAGTTGAAATTCCAGTTAATAAGGCTACAATTCCCAAAGAAGCAAAAATGAGCAACATTCTAGCAGGATTTCCTTTACTAGCCATATCAGCAGCAATTAAAACCAAAATGATAAGTCCATAAATGTAGAAAGGTGTTAAATCGTGTTTTGCAATTGCATTGACAAGCAAGAATACACCAAACGCCAAGTAAGGAGCTAAGAAACGTAGTACTTTTTGTGTAGTCATATTATCGGTAAAAGCTTCAACAGCTCCTGTCCAACGACCAATCATTAAACTTGCCCAATATAAAGAGATATAAGGAGCAATGTCTCCAATTGCAAATCCTAATTTGGTTTCCATATAAGATGGTAAATTACTTGCTGTAGAAACTTCAACACCTACATAAAGAAAAATAGCAATCATTCCCATAACAAGTTGAGGATATTGCAATGCTGATTTTTTTGAAGAAGCTGCGTCTTCTACTGATTCTACTATTGTTTCAGGATGTTCTGGTAATGAAGAAAATTTTAATAAAACGGCTACAAGTAAAAAGGCTAATCCTAATATCAAATAAGGGATTTTTACACTTTCAATGCTCATTTCTGTATTTCCTCCAGTAACTGCTGCTCCAAAAATTGCAAAACTTACAATTAACGGACCAATTGTTGTTCCAAGATTATTAATTCCTCCAGCCAAAGTCAATCGCTGAGAACCTGTTTTTATTGGACCTAACGCAATCGCAAGTGGATTAGCAACCGTTTGTTGTAAAGAAAATCCTAATCCAACAGTGAATAAACCAGCTAGCATTAAAGGATATGAACCTGTATTTGCCGCTGGGTAAAATAATAAAGTTCCAAGAGCAGAAATTACTAATCCTAATGCTAAACCATTTTTATATCCAATTTTGTTTACCAAGTCTTTTCCTATCAATAATGAAACCCCCATATAAATCAATGAACCCACAGTATATGAAATATAAAAAGCTATGGATACAAACTGACTTTGACCTTGAGTCAAGTCGAATGCTTTTTTAAATACTGGAATTAAAATGTCATTACTGGCTGCAACAAATCCCCAAAAGAAGAAGACGGTTACTAAGGGAATAAATTGTCCCCATTTGGTTTGTGAATTTTCTGAACTCATGATTGTAAATTGATTTAATGGTTTAAAGGTTATTATTTTTGAATATGCTTTACGAAGCAGTAAATATATTTGTAAAGTAAATTAAAAAAAAATAAATTAGAATAAATATTGTTAAATATATTTTAAACAAATAATCTACATGAGATAATTGAGTTTGCTCAATAAAAAAACTGAACACTAAGCACCAAACACTGAACACTTTTAACTACTTTTGCAAAAAAAATAATAAAAAGTAATTGTATGTTATCTATCAATAATTTATCAGTTCAGTTTGGCAAACGAATTTTATTTGACGAAGTAAATACCGTTTTTACCGACGGAAATGTTTACGGCGTTATCGGTGCAAACGGTGCTGGAAAATCCACTTTTCTTAAAATAATTGCAGGTGAAATGGATCCAACATCCGGACATGTTCACTTAGAACCAGGAAAACGGATGTCGGTTTTGAATCAAAATCACAATATGTTTGATGAACATACGGTTCTTGAAACAGTGATGATGGGCAACAAAGTTTTGCACAAAATAAAAACCGAAATGGATGCTTTGTATTTGGATTATTCCGACGAAAATGCAGATAGAATAGGGGAGTTGCAAGTGCAATTTGAAGAATTAAATGGTTGGAATGCCGAGTCAGATGCCGCTTCGATGCTTTCCAATCTTGGAATTACAGAAGAAAACCATTACACATTAATGGCTGATTTGGAAGGAAAAATTAAAGTGCGAGTACTTTTGGCGCAAGCACTGTTTGGAAATCCAGATTTACTTATTATGGATGAGCCAACGAATGATTTGGATTTTGAAACCATTGCTTGGTTAGAAAATTTCTTAGCCAATTATGAAAATACAGTAATAGTTGTTTCTCACGACCGTCACTTTTTGGATGCTGTTTGTACACATATTTCCGACATTGATTTCAGTAAAATAAATCACTATTCTGGAAATTATACTTTTTGGTATGAATCCAGTCAATTAGCAGCAAAACAACGCGCACAACAAAACAAAAAAGCCGAAGAAAAGAAACAAGAATTAGAAGAATTTATTCGTCGTTTTTCTGCGAATGTAGCCAAATCAAAACAAGCTACTTCTCGTAAAAAAATGATTTCGAAATTAAATATTTCCGAGATAAAACCTTCTTCTCGTCGTTATCCAGCCATTATTTTTGACCAAGAACGCGAAGCTGGCGACCAGATTTTGAATGTGCAAAATTTAAGTGCTTCTGTTGATGGAGAAGTTTTGTTTAAAGGTGTCGATTTAAATATGGCAAAAGGGGATAAAATTGTACTTTTTTCTAAAGACTCCCGTGCTACAACAGCTTTCTACGAAATCCTGAACGGAAATCAAAAAGCAGATTCTGGAAAATATGATTGGGGAGTTACTACAACTCAGGCTTATTTGCCTGTTGAAAATCATTCTTTTTTCGAAAGTGACGATTCTTTAGTAGATTGGTTGCGTCAATGGGTAAAAACCGAGGAAGAGCGTGACGAAGTAAACATTCGTAGTTTTTTGGGGAAAATGATTTTCTCTGGAGAAGAAGCTTTGAAAACCTGTCGCGTTTTATCTGGTGGAGAAAAAGTAAGATGTATGTTGTCACGAATGATGATGCAACGTGCTAATGTTTTAATGCTTGACGAACCAACGAATCACTTGGATTTAGAATCGATTACGGCATTCAACAATTCGCTAAAAAACTTCAAAGGTTCTGTGATTTTTACCACTCACGATCACGAGTTTTCACAAACTGTTGCCAATAGAGTTATTGAGTTGACTCCAAATGGTGCCATTGACCGTTATATGACATTCGACGATTATCTTGATGATGAAAAAGTTCAGGAATTAAGAACGAAAATGTATTCTTAAAAAATTTAAACCGTTTCAATTTAGAAACGGTTTTTTTATAAAAAAGTAAATTATAGATTAACAAAAAATAGTATCTTTACATCCCAAACAACACTTCATTATGAGTCAAAAAGTATTGCTCACTTCAAAGGAAGTCAATATCATTCTGCACCGTTTGGCCTGTCAGTTAATCGAAAAACATCTTGATTTTTCGGATACTATTTTAGTTGGTATTCAGCCACGTGGTACTTTCTTGGCACAACGGTTAAAAGATATGTTGGAAAAAGAATATAATATTTCAAAGATAGCTTTGGGATATTTAGACATCACTTTCTTTAGAGATGATTTCCGCAGAACCAACAAACCATTGGAAGCCAACAAAACCCAAATAAATTTTATTGTAGAAAATAAAAAAGTCGTTTTTATAGACGATGTTTTATATACAGGTAGAAGCATTCGGTCTGCATTGACAGCTATTCAATCCTTTGGAAGACCATCGGAAATTGAATTATTAGTGCTAATTGACCGTCGTTTTAGCCGCCATTTACCTATTCAACCCGATTATCGAGGTCGTCAGGTCGATGCTATCAACGACGAAAAAGTAAAAGTTTGCTGGAAGGAACAAGACGGTGAAGATGCCGTTTATTTAATTAATAAATAAGTAGTAAAATGAGCGAGTTAAGTGTAAATCATTTATTAGGAATAAAATATATCAACGAAAAAGATATTAACCTCATTTTTGAAACCGCCGACCATTTTAAAGAAGTTATTAATCGTCCCATAAAAAAAGTGCCTTCACTTAGAGATATTACCATTGCCAACATATTTTTCGAAAATAGTACCAGAACAAAACTCTCTTTTGAATTAGCCCAAAAACGTTTGTCCGCTGACGTGATTAGCTTTTCTGCAGCGCAATCATCTGTAAAAAAAGGAGAAACTCTGATTGATACTGTAAACAATATTCTTTCGATGAAAGTCGATATGGTGGTAATGCGACACTCCAATCCTGGAGCTGCTCATTTCTTGTCACAAAATGTGAAAGCAAGTATTGTAAATGCTGGCGATGGAGCTCACGAACACCCAACACAGGCTTTATTGGATAGTTATTCCATCAGAGAAAAACTAGGAGATGTTGCAGGAAAAAAAATAGTAATTGTAGGTGATATTTTGCACTCACGAGTAGCACTTTCGAATATCTATGCTTTACAAATGCAAGGAGCTCAGGTTAAAGTTTGTGGACCAAAAACATTAATTCCAAGACATATAGAATCACTTGGAGTGACTGTTGAATCTAATTTACGCAAAGCGTTGGAATGGTGTGATGTAGCCAATATGTTGCGTGTTCAAAATGAAAGAATGGATGTAAACTTTTTTCCATCAACACGTGAATATGCACAACAATACGGATTGGATAAAACCTTATTAGACTCTCTGAACAAGGAAATAATTATTATGCACCCAGGACCAATCAATCGTGGTGTCGAAATTACTTCAGATGTTGCCGATTCTAAACAATCAGTGATTTTGAATCAAGTAGAAAACGGAGTGGCGATTAGAATGGCGGTAATTTATTTGTTGGCTTCAAAAATTCAGTAAATTTCAAAACATTGGTTTGTTATTATTTGAATAATCGTTGTAAATTAGCAATAACCAAATTTTAAAGTGATGAAAGTAGAGCAAAAAGGACATACTATTACTATCAAAGATACACAAGGCGATATAGTAGCATTTCGTTTAAAGTTGACTCACCAGTATAAAACGTTCCATAAGCACAATATTATTATCGATATTAGACCACACAAAATCCTTTCGATAAAAGAAATAGATAATTTTTTGCCTCTTTCTAAAATGCACAAAAAAGCCAAAAAATCATTTGTAATAGTGACTTCTGAACTTGATTTTAATGCAGTTTCTCATAAATTAGCTGTTGTTAGATCTTTGCAGGAAGCACACGATATTATTGAGATGGAAGAAATAGAGCGTGATTTAGGATTTTAAAAAAGGTTATTTGTTTATTCGTTTAACTGTTTAATCGAATGGAATGCGACCTTAAGATTAACCAAATAACCGATTAACCGAATAAACTTTGAATTTAACCATCCTCGGCTGTTATGCCGCAACTCCAAGAACTTTTACCAATCCAACTTCACAGGTTTTAGAAATCAAGAATCGACTGTTTCTAATTGATTGTGGCGAAGGAACTCAAGTGCAGTTGCGCAAAAACAAAATAAGGTTTTCGAGAATCAATCATATTTTTATTTCGCACTTACACGGTGATCATTTTTTTGGTTTAGTAGGTTTGGTTTCTACCTTTATGTTGCTCAATCGAACAACCGACTTGCATATTTATGGACCAAAAGGGATTAAGGAAATTATAAATCTTCAATTGAAATTATCCAATTCTTGGCCTAATTATGGTTTGTTTTTTCACGAATTGGAATCTAAAGAAAGTGAAGTTGTTTTTGAGGATGATAAAGTAATAGTTAAAACAATTCCATTGAAACATAGGGTTTACACCAATGGATTTTTGTTTCAAGAAAAAGCAGGAGCTAGAAAATTAGATTTGAATGCGGTTCAAAACTATGAAATTGACAAATGCTATTATCAAAACATCAAAAACGGAAAAGACATCACATTAGATGATGGTCGAATTATTGAAAATCATAAACTTACATTTGACCCAATTCTGCCAATGAGTTATGCCTTTTGCTCAGATACGGCTTATGATGAAAGTATTATTCCAATAATAAACGAAGTAAATGTTCTGTATCACGAATCTACTTTTCTGGATACAGAAGAAACTTTAGCAGGAAAAACAATGCATTCCACAGCAAAAGAAGCAGCTATGATTGCTTTGAAAGCCAATGTTAAACAATTGATTTTAGGGCATTATTCCACTCGATACGACAGCATTGAACTTTTTAGAGAACAAGCGGAAACTATTTTTCCGAATGTACTTTTAGCCGATGACGGAAAATCTTATGAGTTTTGATTAAATAACAACCCAATTGTGTACAACTCCATTTGTCACGCTGGAAGCATCTCAAAGCACGAGAGAGCAACATATTTTAGACGCTTCCAGCGTGACAAATAACAAGAATAATACATTTGTGCAAAACTCTTTTATGAGAATAAGTTTGCTTATTTTTGCAACACAAGATTGAAATAAAAACAATGGAAGACTTAAGCAATTACAGAAAATCTTATGATAAAAGCGAACTTCTCGAAACTAATATTCCAGAAGATCCCATCAATTTATTCAACAGATGGTTTCACGAAGTAGAAGATTTTGGCGGAGTGGACGAAGTCAACGCTATGACGGTTTCGACTTTTGGTTTGGATGGTTTTCCTAAATCACGTGTATTACTTTTGAAACAATACACCTACGAAGGATTTATTTTTTATACCAATTATAATTCAGAGAAGGGCAGAGCTATTGCTGATAATCCTAATGTTTGTCTTTCTTTTTTTTGGCACTCAATGGAACGTCAAGTAATTATAAAAGGAATTGCAGAAAAAACTTCCGAAAATATTTCAGACGGTTATTTCGAATCCAGACCAACAGGAAGCAAATTAGGAGCAATCGTTTCGAACCAAAGTGAAATTATTCCATCGAGGAGTTACCTAGAAGAAAGTTTAAAACAATTAGAAAAAGATTTTGAAGGAAAAGAAATACCTAGACCCAAATATTGGGGAGGTTTTTTAGTACGTCCAGTTGAAGTTGAATTTTGGCAAGGTAGGCCTAACAGATTACACGACAGAATTCGCTTTATTCTACAAGAGGATTATTCTTGGAAGATTGATAGATTGGCTCCTTAAATATTTCATATTATTATTTACTACACTATAATAAACTAAATATTTATTTTTTAATAATTACATATATTTGTAAGATATATATATTAGTAAATATTTATATTGTGTATTTTATCGATTTTATTTGTTTTTTAACCGATAAATATTCTATATTTGATTTAAGAAATTAAAACATTATTAAGTATTTAAAAGAGTTTGCCCCACATCTACTTTAAAAAACTTAACCTACCTATTAAAAAAATACGTTCTCAGTAATATAAAATTTAAAAGAGTTTGCCCCACAATCTACTTTAAAATTTAACCTACTATTTATAATATAGTTAATCAATTAGAAGAGTTTGCCCCACAATCTACTTTAAAACTTAACCTACTATTTATAAATAAAAATTGAGAGTTTTTTGGTTAGTAATTAGTTAGAAAAACCATTATGCTAAGCATAATGGTTTTTTTTATGTGCTAATTTTAATCAAAAACTGAGATAGATTCAATCCAAAAACTAATACAATTATTTTAAACGAAACTCAATAAAAAAATTAAGCAACATTTAATGTCAAGTTAAGTCATTCTTAACTATAGATTCAAGCTTTTTATTATCTTTGAAATTTAAAATAAATACACTAGTATCACATATTTATTAATAGAAAACATAGCCACGATATGGATTTAAATAAGCTAAAAGGTCAATTACAAACAGAAGTAGATACAGCCTTTTTATACAATAGTATTGCAAAAATACAATCAGATGAAAATTTAAGTCGTGTTTTGCAAAGTTTAGCCAAAATTGAAGATGGTCATGCTAAACACATGCTTGATAAAGTACATGAATTTGACTCCAATCATAAAATGCCTCTGCCTTCTTCAAGAGCAAAATTTCAACTAAAAATAGGAAAACTTTTTGGATACAATTCCATTATTAGTAGTTTATCGAATGTTGAAAAACAATTTGCTGTAAACGCTATAAAAAACAAAATTGAAAAAGGGGAGAAGCCAAACGGTTTTGAACACAATCACCTTAATATTATTGAGGCTGTAAATAATAATGCAGCGCTGAATGTTTCAGGCGGATTATTATCCAAATTTGAAAGTCGCCATAAATCCGTTGGAGGAAATGCGTTGCGGGCTGCTGTTTTGGGGTCAAATGATGGGTTGGTTTCTAATATGAGTTTAGTAATGGGAGTTGCTGGAGCTGCCGTTTCTAATGACACGATTTTATTGACAGGAATTGCAGGGCTTATGGCTGGTGCAATTTCGATGGCTTTGGGAGAATGGCTTTCGGTACAAAGTTCTAGAGAATTAAATCAACGTCAAATTGATTTGGAAACCGAAGAATTGGAAGCTTCTCCGGAAGAAGAAAAAAAGGAATTGGTTTTACTATATCAAGCTAAAGGTATGAACGCTGATGAAGCTCAAAAACTTGCCGACAAAGCTTTTGAAAATCCCGATACTGCAATTGATGCTATTATTACAGAAGAATTAGGAATCGATAAAGAAGAATTAGGAGGTTCTGCTTGGGAAGCAGCAATTGCTTCTTTCATTCTCTTTGCCATTGGTGCGATTATTCCGTTGTATCCTTTTATGATTTTAGATGGTAAAAACGCTATTTTTCTTAGTATTGCGAGTAGTGTTGTGGGGCTTTTTGGAATTGGAGCTGCCATCACTTTGTTGACAGGAAAAAGCATTATGTTTTCAGGAATGCGACAAGTTGCTTTTGGATTAGCAGCTGCAGCAGTAACTTATGGAATAGGAACATTGATAGGAGTATCAATGGCTGGTTAATTATAAAACACATAAAATGAACATTAAACTTTAAAAATAAAAAATTATGAACGACGCACATTTACATTTGGTGGTAAACCATTTTCCAATTATCGGGACAATACTTGGACTGGGAATTTTAATTACAGGAATTCTATTAAAAAACAACACAGTGAAAAGTACTGCTTATGTTTTATTCATTGTGTCTGCAATTTTCGCTGCATTTAGTATGGGAACAGGAGAAGGAGCAGAAGAAATGGTAGAAGATATGCCTTCGGTTGGAAAACAAATTATTCACGAACATGAAGAAATGGCCGAAAAACTAGCCATTATTTTATATGTTTTGGGAACCATTTCGCTCGCAGGATTGTATTTGAATTATAAAAAACATACTAAAGCACAATTAGTTTCTTATGTTGCACTAGTTGTAACAATTGTTGCGGTGTTTTTTGCACAGCAAACAGGAACAACAGGTGGTGAAGTTCGTCATACCGAAATAAGACCAAACGCTGTTCCTGCTGTTGGTGGAGAGCAAAATGCTGCTACTGGAGAACAAGGAGAAAGCGAGGATAACGATTGATTCCTTTCCTAAATTTCACTAAAATTTAATTTATAGATTCCAAAATAGAAGTATTAAATTTCAATATTTTCGAATATCTATTTTGGGATTTTTGCTCAAAAACGTTCAAAATGAAAAATGGCATAATTTTAAAAGACGTATTTCCTTTCATCATTTGGTTCTCAACAATGATTTTGAGTACCATTTTTTTGGATTTGATTTTGCATTTTTTCAATATAGTTTTTATCGGAAAGTATTTAGGTTATTTGGGAACTTTTACCATTTTAATTTCGTTTGTATATTCTTTAAAAAAGCGAAAAATAATAAGTTTTGGAGTTCCAAAAGTGTTATTAGATTATCACGAATACCTTGCATTAGCTGGTTCAATAATGATTTTAGTTCATGCAGGAATACACATTCATTCTATATTACCTTGGCTAGCTATTTTTATTCTAATAATTAATGTTGCCAGTGGATTGGTCGGGAAATATATTGTTCAGCAAGCTAATCAAACTATAAAAATTAGAAAAGAATTGTTAAAAGATTCTGGTTTGTCTGATGAAGAAATTTCAAAGACAGTGTTTTGGGATACCATCACAATAGATGCAATGAAAAAGTGGAGGACAATTCACTTGCCAATTACTTATTTATTGGGTTTATTTTCGCTTATACATATCATTTCGGTAATACTTTTTAGCTGATGAAAACAAAACTTATTTTTCTTGTTATTACAATTGCTATCATCGGAATTGTTTTTGCATTTCCTCACAAAATGCTATCACCAGGTAATTTGTATCAAGACCATTCGGATTTGAACAATGATTGTTTGGCCTGTCACAAAATGTTTTCGGGAACTCCAAACGAAAACTGTATTTCCTGCCACAAAGTCTCTGAAATTGGTCTTAAACCTAATAAAAATGGAGATAGCACTTCAGTGAATAGTAAAATTTTATTTCATAAAAATCTCAAAAATCAGGATTGCATTTCTTGTCATTCAGATCATAAAGGACTAGATTCCAAATTGTCTTTTAAGAGATTTAATCATATTTTATTAGACGAAACCAATAGAAATAATTGTATTAGTTGCCATTCTCAACCACAAAATAAATTGCATAGTCAAGTTACAAACTCTTGTGTTAGTTGCCATTCAACAACAAGTTGGACTTCGACAACTTCGTTTAATCATAATGAAATAAAAGGAACAATTAAAAATAATTGAATATCTTTTCACAAAAGTCCAAAAGATGATTATCAAAGTAATT
>NZ_JAQTPQ010000085.1 GCF_028712645.1 Flavobacterium sp.
CTTCCGATCTCTGCCAACAGAAATGGATATTATGATGCTAATGGAGTTAATGAAACTCACTCTGGTGTAGAGTTGGAATTGAACTCAAAACCATTGCCAAAATTTAATATTGATGCGATGGTTTCAATAGGAGAATGGAAATATAATGGAAATGCTACTTATAATAGATTTGATGTAAATAACACTCAAATTGGAACAGGCGTTCTTTATCTTGAAAAAGTAAAAGTTGGGGATGCTGCACAAATAACAGCCTCTTTAGGAGCTTCATATGAGGTTATTACTAGAGTAACTCTTGATGCAAACTACAGAGTTGCGGACAAATTATATGCAGCAATTGAACCAGGAAAATTCTCTAATTCAGTAAACGATGGTTCTCTAGAATTACCATCTTATGGATTAATGGATGCTGGTTTTTCATACAAAATGCTTGTAGGTAAAAACAAAGGTGATTCAGTAAACTTTAGATTTAATGTAAACAACCTTTTAGATGAAGTTTACATTTCTGAATCAAGAACTAATAACTTTACTACTCCTACAAGTACAAATTATAATGGAGTTAATGTTACAAACCAAGTTTACTTTGGTTTTGGAAGAACTTGGAACTTTAGTTTACGTTACAATTTCTAAACTATAAATTCTAATACTTTTAAAAAGGGCATCCGCTTTTAGCGCGATGCCCTTTTTTATGCTTTTTTTATTTATATTTGTCAAAACAAAAAACATATTTTATGTACGAAATCATTCAAAAACTTCATTCTGGCTGGGCTTATTTAGCATTTTTAGTATTAGTAATTGCGGTTGTCAATTCACTCATTGGATTAGTGTCCAAAAAAGAATTTACAGAAAAAGACAGGAAAATTTCTCTATTTGGATTAGCAGCAATTCATACTCAATTATTAATTGGTATAATCGTTTATTTTGTTTCTCCATTGGGTTTTTCATCTTTAGGGCAAATGAAAGATACTGCGTTGCGATTAACATCATTAGAACATCCATTAATGAATATCATTGGGATTACTTTGATTACCATTGGTTGGATGAAACATAAAAAATTAACAACAAGCGAATCAAAATTCAAAACATTCTCTATTTATTATGGATTAGGATTACTACTAATTTTGAGTAAAATTCCGTGGAATTTGTGGTTTTAAAAATAATGAAAAGTCCTTTTTAGGACTTTTTTTTACTTAGGTATGGTTTTTGCCAAATTGAATTCAAAAATGAAATAAATGAAAAATATTTTAACCTTTTTTCTTTCCATTATATTCGTATGTTTTGCCAGTGGTCAATCCATAACGAAGGAGAAACAAAAAACCATAGCTAAAAAAGACTCAGTTCTAAAAAATAAAACCCTTGTCATAAAACAAGAAAAACCTTCCTTGATAAAAGATACAGTCAATACAAAAAAGACAGTTATCACAAATCAAGAAATCATTTTGGACACCTTGTCTATTGAAAAAGGAAAATTAGTTCCTTATAAAAAAGAGGCCCATGCCTCCTATTATGCAGATAAATTCAACGGCAAGAAAACCACAAGTGGAATAAAATTTGACAACAATAAATATACTGCTGCTCACAAAAAACTTCCTTTTGGAACTAAAGTGAAAGTGACTAATTTAGCCAATGGAAAGTCAGTAATCGTAGAGGTTATTGATCGAGGACCATTTGTAAAGTCACGAGAAATTGACCTTTCTAAACGTGCTTTTATGGAAATCGCCAAAAACAAGGGAGTTGGAGTTATGATGGTAAATATCGAAATTATAGAATAAGAATTAAACCCATTTTGCAAAAGGATTTTTGCTTAAATAGGAATTGTAATATCGTTTATCATTGGTTACTTCCTTGCCCAACCACAAAGGTTTTTCAAAAGTTTCAGTTTCTGAACCAAGTTCTACCTCTGCCATAATTAAACCTTCATTTTCTCCATAAAACTCGTCAATTTCAAAAATGTGCGAACCCACTTTTACTTCAAATCGGGTTTTATCAATAATACCTTTTTTGCACAATAATAGTAATTTTTGAGCTTCATCAACTGGAATTTCTTTTTCCCATTCAAAACGTGATAAGCCAGACTCATTTGAAGCTCCTTTTATGGTCAAGAATCCCTTATCTCCTTTTATCCGTACTCTAACCGTTCGACCCGGAACGGAACTCAAATAACCTTGCGCAATTCGGTTTTGTGCGAAAGCTTCATTTTTAAAAGCATCTGAGGTCGTGAGAAATTTTCTTTCTATTTCTATCATTGTTTCATTGGGAGATATAAAGTAATCTTTTTATGTTCTACCACGAATTGTGTGGGTTTCTAATTATTTAAAAAAGTTGGATTCGTACAAATCCGTGTAATCAGTGGTAAAAAAACATAAAAAAAGCCACGGATTGCACCTGTTTTTTTTTAATATTCTTTCCAAAATCTGTGAAAATCTGTGTAATCTGTGGCAAAAAAACACCCACTCAATTCGTGGTAAAACCATTTTTTAAGCTATTCATTTAGTCATAATTTCCTTCATCAAATGTATAAAAATCTTCGACTATCTCCGAGTAAATGTTTTTACATAAATTTGCAATATGTCCGAAATTAATCCAAATAGAAAAATCATCCATATCGATATGGACGCTTTCTTTGCTTCAGTTGAGCAAATGGATAATCCAAATCTGCGCGGAAAACCTATTGCAGTTGGCGGTGCTGAAAATCGTGGCGTTGTTGCAGCCGCAAGCTATGAAGCTAGAAAATTTGGAGTACGAAGTGCAATAAGTGGTGTTTTGGCAAAAAAAAATTGCCCCGATTTAATTTTTGTGCGACCACGATTTGAGCGATACAAAGAAATATCAAGTAAAATCAGAAAGATTTTTTATGATTATACTGATTTGGTCGAGCCACTTTCACTTGATGAAGCTTATCTTGATGTTACTGTAAACAAAAAAGGAAATCCAAGCGCAACATTATTAGCACAAGAAATTAGATTGCGTATTCTAAACGAAGTAGGCTTAACGGCATCAGCTGGAATATCGATTAATAAATTCGTGGCAAAAATAGCCAGTGATTACAATAAACCCAATGGTCAAAAAACGGTAAATCCAGATGAAGTCATTTCTTTTCTGGAAGTTTTGCCCATCAGAAAGTTTTATGGAGTGGGGAAAGTCACCACCGAAAAAATGTATCAACTAGGCATTTTCACGGGTTTGGAATTAAAAAGTAAATCATTGGAATTCCTAGAAAAACACTTTGGTAAATCGGGGAATTTCTATTATAATGTAGTTCGAGGCATTCATAACAGTGAAGTAAAATCGGATAGAATCACAAAATCAGTAGCTGCAGAACATACTTTTGACATCAATTTGTCTTCCGAAATTTTTATGATGGAACAGTTGGAAAACATTGCCAACTCATTAGAAAAAAGATTGAAAAAACACCGCATCGCAGGAAAAACGGTGACGCTAAAAATAAAATACAGCGATTTTACTCAACAAACCCGCAGCAAAACTTTACCCTATTTTATTTTCGATAAAGGATTAATTTTAGAAACCGTAAAAGAACTTTTGTATCAGGAACGAATGAAAGATTCTGTTCGATTATTGGGAATATCCTTGAGTAATTTAAACACCGAAGAAAAAAAGACAGTTGTGGTTCAGCTAAAATTTGCTTTTTAAAAGTGGTATAAAAAAATTAGTTTTCAAAATAATTCGGCTATGGTTATATTTAATCTCTTTAGGTATAATTCCTCGAAGTGCTGCTTTGTTTTCTTTTTTTGTCACAGATTTCGCAGATTCTCACAGATTTTTTGGTTTTGTGAATTTGTGTTTAATGTTACTAATACCTCGTTGGCTTTGATGCGAAGTTGTTTATTGATGTGATAATTTTTAGCATAGTGCTTATTTTCATTTCTTGACTTCCTTTGATATACTTTTTTAGTACAGTACCCATTACATCGTTTTGTTATTTACTTTAAATACCATTAAAAATTTAACATAAATTTAACGAGAATAATTAGGTTTAATTAAATGTGGGGGTATTTTTGTGAGAAAATTACCCGTTTCAATATTGTGTAATCCATCTAAAATCAATCTTCATTATGAAAAATTATTTATTACTTCTATTTTTAGGGTTATCGCTATTTGCAGCAGCTCAAAATCCAGATAAAATAACCTTTGACTACGATACAGCAGGTAATCAAATTAAAAGAGAGTTGTGTTTAAGTTGTATCCAAGCGGGCTATAAAACCAAAGCCCCAAAAGAAATTGCAGCACTTCAAAAGGAAGATTTGCAAAAGTTCTTGCCCGAAGATGTCATTTCCTATTACCCAAATCCCGTAAAAGAAGAATTGTACCTCAAATGGGAACTCATTGCAGACAAAACAGTCACTTCTATCTATTTGTATGCTTTGAATGGTCAAGTTATGAAGACGTACAATAATCTTGAAAAAACCAATGCCCTAAACATTCCATTCCTCAATTATCCTACAGGAGCCTATCTTGTTGTTTTGGTGTATAATGATGGGGATCAAAAAACAATAAAAATTGTAAAATAATACGATATGAAGAATTTTTACTATACACTACTATTTTTTGGATTTAGCTCATTTGTAGCAGCTCAAGATATGGGAGGCACACCAGTTAAAGGATTGATTCCAATTACAAGAACGGATAGCCCAAGTCAAACCCCAAAAACACTAAATACCACCAGCGGATTGAATGTAATGTCAGTTATGCAATCTGTTGCTGCAACAACCACTCCTACAGGAACTTCTACCGAAGCAGGAACAACAGAAGGACAATTGTCAGTTTCCCTTTCCGGAGCTGCGAATTACATTATTCCTATTATGGTTCCTCCTGGAATTAACGGAGTTGTTCCTCAAATAAGTTTGGCTTACAATAGTCAGTCAGGAAACGGAATGGCAGGATATGGATGGAATATAGCAGGAGTTTCTAAAATTACCCGAATTCCGGCAACAAAATTTCATGATGGAACGATTGATGGGGTAGATTTTGATAATTTAGATCGCTTTGCCTTTGATGGGCAACGATTAATTGTTAAAACAGGAACTTATGGAGCAAGTGGAGCAGTATATGAAACCGAAGGTTTTTCGAATGTAAAAATTACTTCTTATGGAGTACATCCAAGTGGAGCAGCTTATGGTCCTGCTTATTTTTTAGTAGAATATCCTGATGGTTCAAAAGGGTATTATGGTAATTCTACTGATTCCAGAAATATAATGGAATATGCCATTACCTATTGGGAAAACCCACAGGGAGTGAGAATTAGTTATACTTATTACAATACCAATAATATATTAAATATCTCTACAATCAATTATGGCACTCTTGGCGCAGCAACTCCTATTAACAAAATACAGTTTAATTATAATACAGCCAACCGTCCCGAAGAATTTTATGTAGGGGGGCAAAAGATTTTACAAGACAAAATTTTAAACAATATAGTTGTTACTGGCAACAGTATTGGTTTTAGAAGTTATTGGTTAGTTTATGATATAACTTCTCTAGGATATCAACGATTAATTAGTATTACTGAAAAATCAGGAGATGGATTAAAAAGCTATAACCCCACTGTTTTTACTTATGGAAATACAGCCGAATCTATATCTTATGCAAATATTACGACAAGCTTAACTGTTGGAAATATTACGTCATTAAATGCTGGGACTGTTTCTGGGGATTTTGATGGGGATGAAAAAATGGAATTTTTAATCTACCCTACTACAGGTACAAGCAGTAAAGCAAAGTATTGGTTGTTTTCGAATATTAGTTCTGGTAATTACGCAAACATAGGTTGGGAACATAATGTAGGCGCCTTTGAATCTATTTTTCCAACAACATGGCTAAGTTGGAATAATCACTTGATGCCCAAACAGGGATGGACAGTCGCTAAAAAGACAGATGCCAATTATACTTTTACAGTTTATAGCGCAGGAACAGTATCTCCTATTTATTATCAATATGAACGAGTTGTGAATTTTCCTACTCAACCATCTGGAAATAGTTGTTACCCTAATAAAATAATACCCAAAACTATAATCTCTGGAGATTTTAATGGCGATGGACTTACCGATGTGATTGCTATTGATAATACTTGTAGTTCCAAAAAAGTCTATTATGTAGATTTAAAAAGAGACAATACTGCTAATTTTTAACCTATTCGGGGGAATTATCAGCTGTTCTGACTACAACTTCTAGGGTAGATGTAGCCGATGTGAATGGGGACGGAAAATCAGATTTTATGGTTTTCGAAAACGGAAAAGTAACCAGTTACACCCTGAATGATGCCAATCAATTGATTTTGTTGTGGAATTATTCAGATGCAAATATTTCTGTAGCTACTACTAAAACCATTCTGCTGGGTGATTACAATGGAGATGGTAAGACCGATTTTATTATTCCTAGTGGATACGGTTCTACTTCTTGGTATAAATACTCTTCTACTGGAACTAGTTTTATAAAAACGACACAAACCTATTCTGGAGTTTCTTTTTTGCAAAATGATTCCTACAACACTTATAATTATATCGCATCCGATTATGATAAAGATGGAAAATCGGATTTAATTTTAACAAAAAGTAACCGAAATTCAGGCAACACTTTAGGGAGCTTAACAATCACATCCTATAAAAACAGTAATGGAATTTTCAGTAGTACTAATTCAACTACAGCGAGCAGCCCTACTAGTTCAGATATTTACCTCAATGCGCTCCCTATATACTTACCTACAGGAAAAGGAATCACAACCAAAGACAAACCCTATAATCCTACTCTAGAAATAGCCTTTTTAAGCAATAATAAAATTTTCTATTTTAATTCCAATAAGGATAATACTCAAGATCAATTGGTAAGGTCTATTACCACTGCTAATGGAGTGACGGAATCAATTACATATAAACCGTTGAATTCAGATATTGATTATACTAATGGTTCCTATATTTATAATAGTTCTTATTCTGATACTTATCCTAATTCGAATATCCAGTCGGCTTCAAGCATGCAAGTGGTTTCGATGTTAGAAAAACAAAGTGCTACCAATTACAAAAAGCAATTGTATTCTTATTACGACGCTATTTCTAATACGGAAGGATTAGGATTTTTAGGATTTAGAGCTACTGCCAGTACCAATTGGTTTGATAGTAACAATCCTATTATGACAACAGTTTCTAAATTCGATACTAACTTACGTGGAGCGAATATCGAGAGTTATACCGTTCTCGGGCAATACAATGCCAGTGATTATGCTGCTCCGAGTAATTTTATCAGCAAAACCACATCTACTTACAGCAGTTCTTTAGGAGCCAATAAAGTCTTTAATCTTAAACTTACCGCTTCACAACAGTATAATGGTTTAGATAATACCAGTACTGAGACTACTGTTGTGTATGATACTTATAATAATCCTACGCAATCAACAACTCTTGCAAAAGAGGCAGGAACAACCCAACAAACTACCCTAAGTAATTTGACTTATGCTACGCCTACGAGTTCACCTTATGTAGTGGGCAGACCTGTAAACAAAACCCAAAGTGTAGCTGCATCAGGAGATACTATGACTACTGAAGAGCAATACACATACGATACAGGCGGTTTACTGACCCAAGTAAAGAAAAAAGGACATAATACCAATTTTATTACCGAAGATAATATTTATGATACCTTTGGGAATATTACCAAAAAAACTATTTCTGCTACAGGTTTGACCGATAGAGTAACGAATTATGAATACGACTCTTCAGGACGATTTTTAACCAAAAGCATTGATGTTGAAGGATTAGCTACAACTTATAGCTACAATACGGCAAATGGGGTATTAAATTCGGAGACCAACCCGTATGGGCTAACCACTTCTTATTTGTATGATTCTTGGTTCAAGAAAACAAAAACCACTGATTATTTAGGAAAAAGCAATACCTATGCCTACACCAGAATTTCTGAAAAAACAAAAGTAACCGCAACTGGAGATGACGGCAGTTATAGCGAAGAACTCTATGATGATGTAGGACGAAAAATAACCGCCAGTGTAAAAGACCTCAACGGAAATACTGCAAGTGTATCCTATCTCTATGATATTTATGATAGAAATTATAAGGTAAGCGAACCTTATTCTGGAAGTAGCGCCACACAGTGGAACGAAACCCAATTTGATGTGTATGGCAGAACGATTAAAAATATTGCTTTTACAGGTAAAACAACCACCATCAGTTATTCAGGCCTAACGACAACGGTTAACGATGGTACGTTGACCAAGACTTCTACCAAAAACTCCCTGGGGAACATAGTTACCATGACCGATACTCCCGGAGGAACAATTACTTATGCCTATTTTGCCAACGGCAATCTTAAATCATCTGATTATGATGGAATTGCCACGACTCTGGAGCAAGATGGTTGGGGCAGGAAAACCAAATTGACTGACCCATCAGCAGGTGAATATACCTATACCTACAATGATTTGGGAGAATCTTTAACAGAAACTACACCCAATGGCACTACAACCTACACGCTAAACGCTGTAGGGAAATTGACAAATAAAACAATTGTAGGAACGAATACCAATAGTGCAACGACTTATGCTTATGACAGCACTACAAAACTACTAACAAGCAGTACTTTTGTTGATGTCTTAGAAAATAATGCAACTACAACAACAGCCTATACGTATGACAGTAATAAAAGACTGGCGAGTTCTGTTGAAACCACACCTTATGCTAGCTTTACCAAACAATTGACTTATGATGATTTTGGTAGAGTAAATACCGAAACTTCGATAGCCAGTGCAGCCGGAAAATCAAGTGCCAAAACGGTGCAACATACTTATAAAAATGGACAACCTTGGCAAATGATTGACACTGCCAATTCTCAAGTATTATGGCAAACCAATACTGTCAATCCCCGAGGGCAACTAACGGAAGCAATGATGGCTAATGGAAATATGGTCGTTAACAATTTGTATGATTCTTATGGTTTAATTACACAAGCTAATCACATCAGAACAGTTGTTTCTTCAGGAATTTTTATGACCCTTACTACGGCGTTTGATCCACAAAAAGGCAATTTGAGCAATCGTACCAACAGCTTGTTTAATCATACAGAAAATTTTGGGTATGATGCCCAAGACCGATTGACTACCACTACTACAGAAAGTGCGTTTATCCACGAAACTACTATGGATAACAATATTACAGGTTATGAAACCGAAGGAGGAGCAACTACATCCTATTCAAGTGGAGCACTCGTGACACAAGCTGTACTTGCAGGAGCTACCCTAAAAAAAACGCTGTTAACTGGAGCGACAATTGGCGATAAAATCAGTATAAACTTAACAGCCTATAAAGTAGCAGGTTCCGACACCTTTAAAATATACATTCAGGAAGTAGGAGCAGGTTCTACTCTTTACTTCAAAAAAGAACTCACATCAGGGACAAATACATTTGAACATACCGTAACACAATACACAACGTTAGTTCTTAGAATTGAAAAAGTAAATACCACTGCAAACAATGTCTTTGTTTTAACCGAACTTACTGCTAGCAGACCATCCCAAACAACCCAAGCTTATGATGACCGTGGAAGGATAACAGACAATAATTTAGGAACCTATAATTACAACAATACTGCTAAAGCGTATCAAAACACATCAATAACGGTAACTCCCGAAGCGCTTACTTATTATCAAAACTACCCAACACAAAACATAAGTTACAACGCCTTTAAGAGTCCGTATCAAATTGAGGAAGTAGGAAAAGATAAAATAAGCTTTACTTATAATGACAACAATAGTCGTAGCACGATGTTTTATGGTAGTTTAGACAATAACAAACTACTAAGACCCTTACGCAAATACTACTCTGCCGATGGCAGTATGGAGATTAAGCATAATATCCAGACAGGAGATGTAGAGTTTGTTACCTACATAGGTGGCGATGGCTATACCGCACCTATCGTGTTAAAAAGCGATGGTACAACCCAAAATTACTTATATTTACATCGTGATTACCAAGGTTCTATTCTAGCTATTACTGATGCCACGGGAGCAGTTCTAGAAAAACGCCTTTTTGATGCTTGGGGAGCTATTATAAGTGTACAAGATGGAGCTGGTAACACATTAAACGGTCTTACTATATTGGATAGAGGTTACACCGGTCACGAGCATTTGCAAAGTGTAGGCTTGATCAATATGAACGGGCGTTTGTATGATCCTAAATTGCACCGATTCCTGCAACCCGATAATTATGTGCAGGATCCTAGTGATACGCAAAACTATAACAGATATGGGTATTGTATTAATAACCCGTTGAAGTATGTCGACATTAACGGGGAGAGTTTCTGGAAGTGGCTGAGTAGCAACTGGAGGACTGTGGTTACGGTCGTGGCGGCCGTCGCCACTGCCGCAATAATAGTGGCCTCAATGGGTACTGCCACACCTCTGGTCGTCGGTTTTTGGGCAGGTGCGGGTGCAGGTTTAGTAGGAGGAGCCTTAGGAACGGCTCTCAATGGCGGCAACTTCGGGCAGATAGTCATGGGTGGATTCACGGGTGCTCTTATGGGTGCTGCTACAGGTTATGCAGGGGCTTATATGAGTGCGGCAATAGGAGCAGTAGGTATTGTTCCAGGGGCGTTGTCTGGTGCGGCTACTTCTACTACTTTAGGAGCAATGACTAATATAATATCAGGTAACGATTGGAATGCAGGTTTAGGTATGACTGCCATATTTGGTGCAGTTGGTGGTGGTGTTTCCGGGTTTTCAGCAGCTAAAGCAAGTGGTTCTGGTATTTGGTTTGGCACGGAAGCTAAACCTTCTGCTACGGTTATTGCTGGAAATATTAATAAAGAGATAGCAAAAGCTCAAGCGGATTATGATAAATCTCTTAGAAGTCAAGCAGAACCTACAGCTATGGGGAATACAGAGGCTGATAATGGAGGATTAAATTTATTTAAATTTGGATCTCAAGAAGCCGAAACTGATATAGGTTGGAAATCTGGAGATAGATTTCTAAATATGAATGATCAAGGTACTCCAAAGCTTAATTGGAAGCAAAATTCAGGGTTTTTAAGAAGTGAAATGAATTTAGGTAAGCCTATTTTTGATTCTTATAGACTTCCCAATGGTAATTTAATACCAACTAGAGGTTTTTTAAATGCAGAAAGATACTTGTTGCAAAGTAGAGGGTGGAATTATAATCAAGGAAACGGGGCTTGGATGCCTCCTCATTAATTATTAAAAATAATGGAATTTAGTAAAATAGTATTAGAAAAATTAGGTTTAATTTTTAAGGAGTATAGCCTAAATATTATTGAAAGAAGGAGTGATTATTTAAAATTGAACTCCAAATATTTGAGAATCATAATTTCACATAATCGCTTTGAAAATTCAAATACAATTTGGTTAGGCAGGAATGATGAAAAAAGTGCTAAAGTAGAAATAGACGATGAGATTCTTAAACAGTTTTTTAACTCTAAATTGAAATTGAGCCAAGTATCTACAGAAACTTTTATAAATAATCTTGTTTTGTTTTTTGAAAATGAGGCTCTGCCATTATTTACAAACAACAAAAATAAAATAAGTGAATTAGAAAAATTTAATTTGGACAGAAGTCAAAAATATACTCAAGAATTGTTAGTAAATCAAAATTTATTTGCGGCCAATAAAGAGTGGGAGTTTGGTAATTATAAAGAGTTTATTAAGTTAATTGACAAGATAGATAAGGTTGAATTACCAACCTCTTATCAATTAAAATACAACATTGCTAAACATAAAGTAGAAAAGTAACCCGATCGCTCGGATATGCAATAAACATCCTCGTGCAGATAGCGCGGAATTGCATTCCGTGCCCACAAAGTTGAGCAGGCAATACAAGTCCAAAAAGCTACATTCGTAAAAAGGTGTAGCTTTTTTTATATCTTTAAAGCAAAAAAATGTCAACAAAATACAAAGCCACAACAACAGACGAAGCCTATTTTATAACCATAACAACGGTAGGCTGGATAGATGTTTTTACGAGATTGAACCAAAAATACGTTATTACCAATGCATTGAAACATTGCCAAGAAAAGAAAGGTTTAGAAATTTACGCCTATTGTTTGATGTCTAGTCATTTGCATTTATTATGCAAAGGCACGGATGGTTTTATTCTGTCGGATATTCTGCGTGATTTCAAGAAATTCACTTCCAAGCAAATTGTAAAAACCATACAAGAAGAGCCTGAGAGTCGAAGAGAATGGATGTTGGATTATTTTCAAAAGTCTTGTGAACATCTCAAGAAAGACCAAAAATATAAAGTGTGGCAAGGAGGTTACCACGCTGAAATTGTTCAAAGTAACTGGTTCATTAAACAAAAGATTAATTACATCCATAACAACCCCGTAAAAGAAAAAATTGTAACTCTTCCAGAAGATTATTATTTTAGTTCAGCAAGAAATTATGCGGGATTAGATTATGAATTAGAAGTAATTTTGTTAGATTTGTTTTAGTGGATTATTGGAGTGGGCACGGATTGCAAATCCGCGCTATCCACACAAGAACTATTTTATATATCCGAGCGATCGGGTTATCGCCCAGAATATAATTTTTTTGGAGAAAAAGTTAGAATAAATTCAGAAAATGGTAGTAATAATTGGTCGTTTTTAGGTGTAATACATACTTCTCAAGCTTTTTATGATAATTATAATACTTATGGACTAACTAGAAAAGGAGGTTTACTTTTAATGCACGAATATGGACATTATTTGGACTCACAATATGATCCCTTAAAATGGTATGGCTATGGAATGTGGTCTAGTATGGCAACAGCAAATTCATTAAATGCTTCAAGTAATTGGACGGAGATTAGGGCAAACACTATGTCTTATTATTATTTCCATTTTCCTATTATTTTTCTTAAACACAAAGATGAATATCCTATTGATGTGAACTCTATTCCTATGGATTTAAAACTTAAATTGTATCACCATCGAAAACTTTAAAACAATGTTAAAATCTAAAAACTTTCTATTTATTTTATTTATTTTTTATTCTTGTGATAAATATGACCCACGGGAATTACTTGTTAAAAATAATTCTGATAAGGTAATATTTAGCATCTTATCTAAAAACGACAATATGAATAATGGAGGATTTTATTATGAATATCAAAATGGTTTTGATGAAAGTGAGAGAGGAGATTATGATGTTCCTTTTGTTTTTACCGAAATTAAAAGTGGGCAAATAATTGCAAATCATGATGGACCTAGATTCTGGGATAATTATTTCAATAGTTTAGAAGATAAAAAAGCAAGATTATTCATTGTGCAAAAAGATAGTGTAGATAAGTATGGTTGGAAAGAGATATTTAAGAAAAACATTTATAATAAAAAGTATCTTTTTACAATTAAAGACTTAGACAGTTTGAATTGGACAATTACTTATGATGGAAATTAGCGGTTTTTTAAGATAAGAGTTTTAAAGCGATAGACACTATGCCCGATCGCTCGGATTCAGCTAAAATTTGCTTTTTAACAAAGGTTTAATAGTCAAAAATAGTTGGTGAAAATGCTGTAAAGCATTATAAAATATGATGTTTCCAAAAGTTTATTGAAATTCGTTTCAATAAACTTTTTTATTTATGACAAATTCAAAAAAAAGCGTTG
>NZ_JAQTPQ010000330.1 GCF_028712645.1 Flavobacterium sp.
TGAATTTTCATTTAGGAAGGCACTATTGGAAACAATAATTGATTTAATGTTTTCTAAACCACTTTTGACCGTAACTTGATTATTATTGAAACTATCAATGATGATAGGAATTCGTTTTACGCCATTATTAAAAGGAACAAATACAAAAGCATTATTACCGTCTGCCTCAATCAAAGCGTCATACGGAATGACAGGCAAATTAGTTGTGTTTTTAGTTTTTATTTCTGCTTTTGCAAACATTCCAACAGCAAGTTTTGTTCCCGATAATTCTAATTTCAATTCGATTTGGAAAGAACCGTTTGTTTGATCAGATGCTTGTGATTTTCTAAAAACTTTGGCATTGAAAATCTGATTTGGAAAGGCATCAATATGGACTTTTGCATTTTGATTTACTTGTATTGAAGCCCAATCAGCATCTGTAACACCAAGTTTAAGAACCCAATTATTGTTTTTATTGGTTTCGTTTATTGCCAATATTGGCGTTCCTGCATTGACAACTTCGCCTTGGTTCGTTAACTTTTTGGAAACAAAACCATCTGAACTAGCATAAATGGTAGCATATTCTTGATTGAAAGCAATCACATTAACCGTCTTTTGAGCAAAATCCATTGCTGTTTTTGCATTTTGAAGTTGTTCGAGCGTGGCAACACTATCTTTATATAAATTGTTGGCTCTAGTGTAATCTCTTTTTGCTTTATCGTAGCCAAATTGTGCTTGTTGCAATTGCGAGTTAATCTCGGTTATTTTCAGTTTTGCCAATAGTTGTCCTTTCTTGAAATGCTGCCCTTCTTCAACAAAAATTCTATCGATTATGCCTCCAATTTTGAAGGAATACCTTGCTTCATTTTCGGTAGTTATCAACCCTGTTGCCAGAATGTTTTTTTCTTGATTTAATGAATTTATAGTTGCTATTTTTACAGGAATAGCTTCTTTAGAATTTAACTCGGTTGCTTTTTTGTCTTCTTTGTGTCCGCAGCTTGTAAGCAATAGTATGATTATTACTAAAGTCGAAAGTGGATTAATTTGTTTCATTTTTTTAATTGTTAAGTTTAAAACTGGCATTTGCTCTTTCTATTTCTGCATCCTTTATCCAAGTATCATACAGTGAAATGTTTGATTGCAATTGCGCATTGATTAATTGGTTTTGTGCATCTAAAAGTTCTATAAAAATTACCTGACCTTCTTTATACATTTTTTGAATATCGGCATAGTATTTGTCGGCAGTAATTAATTGTGATTTTGATGCTTCGTAATTTGCAATCGCAGATTGAAAATTGTTTTTTGTTACCGAAAGTTGTGTCAGCAATTGCTGTTCAACATATTTTTCTTGTGACTGCAGATAATCTTGGTCGGCTTGAGTTTGTTTGGTTTTATAGCTGTTTTTTCCAAAAGAAAAAAAATTCCAATCGAGAGCAACTCCAAAAAGATAATATCTTGATTTGTCATTGAATTTCCAGTCAAAGGCTTGTGAACCCAAATCTATAAATGTTCCTATTTTTGGTACTAAATAGGATTTATTGAGTTTAATTACATTGTCATTTATGGATTGTGCCGATTTTAATTTTAGTATTTCTTCTCGATTAGAAACTTCATTTTTTCCTAATTCGTTTTCTAAAGGAGTTGCCGCTAAATCATCAACATTAATCTCGTTTTGTAATGGTTTGTTTAGTAGAAAATTGAAATATTGTTTTGCAGATATTTCGTTTTGTTGAGCGGTAATTAGTAAAGCATTTATTTTACTTACTTCGTTTTCGCTTCGGATTACTGACGTTCTGTTTACCTTATCATTATTGAATAATGAAGTGTTGATTCGCTTGTTTTCTTGCACTAATTTTAAAGCTGATTTATAGATTTCTATAGCTTTTACCGATTGTGAATATTTGTAATAAGCAATTTTAATTTCCTTAACCAATTCTCTTTTATAAAGGTCAATTTCTATTTTTTGCAAATCGACTTGTTGCTTTTTTATCTTTTTGTTATAAATAATTTCAGCATTTAATAAAGGCATACTTGTTCTGAATTTGGCATCGTAATAGTTATTTGGATTTAGTAAAATGTTTTTGTTTTCTAACGAAGGAAAATTATTAGTTCCTGTTAATTGGTTCAAAGTAGTGTAGGCAGGGTTTAATAAATCTCCTAATGGAATATCAATTGTTCTGCCTCCATCAGCTCTTGTATATGTGGTATTGAAATTTACATTAGGTAAAAAGAGCGTTTTGGCTTCTTCTAAAGCATAAATACTTTTTGATAAGATAAAATTTTGTTGCTTGATAGTTTCGTTGTTTTTTAAACCATCTTCAATGTAATTTTCCAATTTAGTTTGTGCAAATGATGATTGTGTTATTAGAATCACAATCATTAGAAGTGTTTTTGTTTGTTTCATATATCATTGTTTATTTTATGAACATTGTTCAAATTATTGCAAAAAAATTATAGATTATCGATCATTTTTAAGAATTCATTATAGCCATCCCCCACAATAGTAGAAGGATTTGTCAAATTTACACCTTTGGTACGCTGTCTAATTTCTAAACAGCACATACCGTGCACCATACTCCAAATCATAAAAGATAAAGGTTCTGAATTGTGGTTTTTAAAATGCCCTTGTTCGATACACTGAGTTATGGTGGAATTTAAAACTTCAAATGTTGCTTTACCTTCATTCCATTCTTCTTCATCAATGGCATTTAAAAAATCAATTGGAGCTTTTAAGTTGAACATTAAATCATACATTTCTGAATTTTCTATTGCGAATTTTATATACACTTTCCCCATCACTTTCAATCGTTCCATTGGATTAATGATTGCATATAATTCCTTAAAATAACCTCCTAATTCTGAAAATCCTTCTGAATGTAAATCGTGTAGAATTGCATTTTTATCTTTAAAATAAACATATACAGTACCAATACTATAATCAATTTCTTCAGCAATATTTCGGATAGTAGTTTGTTCAATACCTTTTTCTACGAATAGTTTTTTTGCACTATTTAATATTAAACTTTTTAAGTTTTCTTTTTCTCTTGCCTTTCTATCCGCTGTACTCATTGTTTGTTTTTCAGGATACAAATATAAATATATTTTTGAACAACGTTCATTAATTATAACATTAAACTGACTAAAGTTTCTTTTTATCTAACTTTTCTTTTATATGAGGAACAATAATGTGTATCGAAGGAGTAGCGATTACAAAAGCAATGAGCCAACTGCGTAACCAAATAAAAAGAAAGTTATATACAAAACCTATATTGACCGCAATTATTATGAAGGTCATATAACTCGTAACAATCATAGCAGTGAATAGTGAAATTTTCAGCCCTTTTGCTTTC
>NZ_JAQTPQ010000331.1 GCF_028712645.1 Flavobacterium sp.
GTGCTCTTCCGATCTAGTATGATTTTAATTTCCCGCTTCTTTTTTAGCTTCTTGAACCATTTTGTCATTGGCCAAAATAGCAAATTCCACACGACGATTTTGACTTCTTCCTTCAGGAGTTTCATTCGTGGCGATTGGCTCAACAATTCCCATTCCTGTAGTTTTAAATCTTGAACCTGCAAGTCCTTTTGAAACTAAATAATCTCTTACTGATTGCGCTCTTTTTTGAGAAAGTGTAAGATTATATTCTGCACTACCTGTACTATCTGTATATCCAAAAATCTCGATATCGGTATCTGCATATTCATTAAAAACAGGTATTAATTTATCTAAATTCGTTTTGGCCTGAGCTGTCAATGTTGATTTGTTGGTATCAAAACGAACGGCATCTTCTTTTAGTGTCAACCGAATTCCTTCCCCTACTCTTTCCACCTGAGCTCCTGGCAAGGCTTGGTTGATTTGTCTGGCTTGTTTGTCCATTTTATTTCCAATCAAAGCTCCAGTTCCTCCACCAATAGCAGCACCAATAAGGGCTCCCCCAGCGGTGCCTAATTTTGTATTATTCCCAATTATTGCTCCAATTAACGCACCTGCCCCTGCTCCAATTCCAGCACCTTTTTGAGTGTTATTTGCATTTTTTACTGAATCACAACTAGTAAAAACACTTGTCAAAAGAAATAAACTACTTATTCCTAAAATTGCTATTTTTTTCATTTTTTTATACTTTTAATTTAATTTGGCAAATTGATAAACTACATCTGTTAATTTACCTCCAACATTTATTTTATCTACCAATTGAAATGAGGTTTCTGTTTGATTTGCTACATACAAAACATAACCTTCTTTAACTTTTTTTGCTTTTACACCAGCATCTAGTATTTTCAAAACAAATTGTCCTTCTTTATTAACACTCCATACTATTGGAGAGCTAAATGCTGGACAACTCGACTTTGTTAAACTCATCCTTCCTTTGTTGTTATTGGAAATAAAATTCCAAGTGCTTCCGATAAAACATTTTGAATCTGCAATATCAAATGAATTTACCGTAATATAATCTGAACCTGGATAACTAACGTTTGTTATTTCCCAATTTCCTTTGATTCCCACTTGAGAACTTCTGTCCAACTTTGTGCTTGTTACTGATGTAGTTTTGCATGCAAAAAGCAAAACTGCTACTACCATCAATGTAATTGTTTTTTTCATTTTTTTTTCAACTTTTTAAGATTAAACTTATGCAAAGGTACGATGCTATTGTGAAAAAATGTTTCAAAATAATAGCCTTTTTTATCAAAATTAACGTTTCCGACATTTTGTCACTTTGCCTTTAATTGGTATCTTATTTGAGTACTATTTTGAAAATATAAAACTCAAAAATATGACAACTGGAAAAATTAATGTTTCGGTAGAAAACATCTTCCCCCTAATCAAGAAATTCTTATACAGCGATCACGAAATATTTTTGCGTGAGTTGATTTCTAATGGAACAGATGCTACCTTAAAGTTAAAACATCTAACAAGCGTTGGTGATGCCAAAGTTGAATATGGCAACCCAATCCTAGAAGTAAAAATCGATAAAGAAGGCAAGAAATTACACATTATCGACCAAGGTTTGGGGATGACTGCAGAAGAGGTCGAGAAATATATCAACCAAATTGCTTTTTCTGGAGCCGAAGAATTTTTAGAAAAATATAAAGATTCTGCCAAAGATTCAGGAATTATTGGTCATTTTGGTCTTGGATTCTATTCAGCTTTTATGGTGGCTTCGAAAGTGGAAATCATCACCAAATCATATAAAGACGAACCGGCAGCTCACTGGACTTGTGACGGAAGCCCTGAATTTACTTTAGAACCTGCCGACAAAACTGCTCGTGGAACAGAGATTATTTTGCACATTGCCGAAGATTCTTTAGAATTTTTAGAAGATAGCAAAATCAAAGAATTATTGAATCGTTACAACAAGTTTATGCCTATTCCAATTAAATTTGGAACCAAAACAGAAACATTACCAAAACCAGAAGATGCTCCTGAAGATTACGTAAACGAAACCATTGAAATTGATAATTTTATCAATAACCCAAATCCAGCTTGGACTAAACAACCAACAGAATTGACGGATGAAGATTATAAAAAATTCTACCACGAATTGTATCCAATGCAATTTGAAGAGCCGTTGTTTCACATTCATTTAAATGTAGATTATCCGTTCAATTTAACTGGAATTTTGTATTTCCCAAAATTGGGTTCTGATTTACAAATTCAAAAAGACAAAATTCAATTGTACCAAAACCAAGTCTATGTTACTGATAATGTAGAAGGAATTGTACCTGAATTCTTGACGATGTTGAAAGGGGTAATTGATTCGCCAGATATACCATTGAATGTTTCTCGTTCTGGTTTGCAAGCCGATGGTGCTGTGAAGAAAATTTCAAACTACATTACTCGTAAAGTAGCCGATAAATTGAAATCTTTGTTCACCGAAAATCGTGAAGATTTTGAATCAAAATGGAACGACATCAAAATTGTTTTGGAATATGGAATGCTATCTGAAGAGAAATTCTATGAAAAAGCTGGTGCTTTTGTTTTGTATCCAACCGTTGATGACAAATACTTCACGTTAGAAGAATTGAAAGAAAACCTAAAGGAAAAACAAACTGACAAAGACGGAAAATTAGTTGTTTTATACGCCGGAAACAAGGAAGCGCAACACTCTTATATCGAAATCGCTAAAGAAAAAGGATATGAAGTATTGCTTTTGGATTCTCCAATTATCTCGCATTTGATTCAAAAAATTGAGGGTGATAATAAAGATTTAACTTTCGTTCGTGTCGATTCAGATCACATTGATAATTTAATCAAGAAAGAAGAAACTACTATTTCGAAATTATCTGACACTGAAAAAGAAAGCTTGAAAGCTTCATTGGAAACTTATATTCCAAAAGCATACACAGTACAATTAGAAGCATTGGACAGCAATGCAGCACCATTTATCATCACGCAGCCAGAATTTATGCGTCGTATGAAAGAAATGAGTCAATCCGGTGGCGGCGGAATGTTCGGAATGGGAAATATGCCAGAAATGTATAATTTGGTGGTAAACACCAACTCAGAATTAGCTTCAAATATTTTGAATACACAAGACAAAACAACCCAGGAAGGTTTGGTAAAACAAGCTTTAGATTTGGCTAAATTATCTCAAAACCTATTGAAAGGCGAAGAACTTACGGCTTTCGTAAAAAGAAGCTTTGAACTGATTAAATAGTCCTCCCCTAACCCCTCCAAAGGAGGGGAATTAAGACCTGC
>NZ_JAQTPQ010000086.1 GCF_028712645.1 Flavobacterium sp.
ATTATTTAGTGCAGGCGACCAGGTTCCTGTTATACCATTGTTGGAAGTTGTTGGTAAAGCAGATAAAGTTGCGCCTGAACAAATTGGATTTACAGCAATGAATGTTGGTGTTATATTTGGATTAACTGTAATACTGGCACTTCCATTCATGGTCGAAGAACAACCACCCAAAGTTCGTGTTGCCATAACTGTATAGGTTCCAGCAGCAGTTTGGTTTCCAAAACTGATTGAATTTCCCGTTCCATTAATAGGGCTTCCTACATTAGTGGCACTATTTTTTAGTTGGTAAGTTACTCCATTTTCTGAATTTGAGACCACAATAACTTGACCTACGCCGCCCGCACAATAAGAACCTCCACCGTTAACATTATAAACAGTTGGGTTTACACATGGATTTTGGTATTCATAAGCTCCTAAATCAGGTTGGCTGTCTCTTGGGTTTCCAATTATATCTGTTGTTGGAATTCCAGCACCCGTTAGACCAATATTTTTTACAGGGCTAGTTCCTTGTATTGCAAGTCCATCATCTGATGTGGCCCATATATTGTCCAATCCGTCGCCATCTAGTGCATTAACAAATAGTGGATTGCTAGTTAAACAGTTTACAAGAATTGAATTTGTTATTGCTAAAGGACTTCCTAAAGCATCTTTGATAATACAGTTTTGAAAAGAGGGCTGAAATCCAACTCTGTCATCCTGACTATAAATTTCATTTCTACCTGCTACACCAGTTACAGTTGGTGCATTATTCCAAAAGAGACAGTTTTTGAACGTTGCTTTTGAAAAGCCTTGATAGCCAGTTCCAACAAAAGACGAAGTGTTGTTTACAAAACTACAGTTTGTAACAGTTGATGTGTTATCAGCAGAACCACCAAATTGTAATGCAGCACCATTTTGAGCAGAATTATTATAGAAAACGGAATTTGTTATAGTATGAGTTCCATTTAAATTTAATGCCCCTCCTCTTGAAGCATCTATAAATCCTGAACCACTTGTATTGTTTGAAAATACACATTTGTTTATTACACAATTTCCTCCAGATATTAACATTCCAGCACCAAAAACACCAAAACTATTTCCTCCAATTAAAAATGAATTGCTATCTATTATGCAGCTTTCAAAAGCTGAAAAACAATTCAAGCTAACGATTCCTGCTCCCAATGAATCATTGTCCTGATTTGTGCAATCAGCACTATTCCCCTTGATTGTGCAATTTGTGAAAGTTGTTGCTGATTCGATATTGAAAACGCCACCTCCATAAAATCGTTCAAGAATGCGTGTATTAACTGTTATTTGTGAGCCGTTTGGAGCAGTGGCATATCCTTTTGTTATAATTACTCCATCTAAAACTGTTGCACTTGTTAAATTCACACTGATAGCAACATGATACGCATTGTCTGTTAAGGAGTTTAGTGTCCCTAAATCTCCACTTAAGGTTGTTAAATTTGTTTGCCAGTTTCTTTGACTTAACAAGTTTTCTGTGCCTGAAAAGCCACCATAAATTTTCACACCATTTTTGAGTGTAAATGTTTTGTCTCTGTTATTTGCCGGGGTTAAGCTGCCGAAAGGGTCATGTGTTGGTAAATAAGTTCCTGCTTTAACCCAAATTTGGTCTCCACTGGTTGCAGTATTTATGGCAATTTGTAAATCTCTTTTAGCCGTTGACCAACTTGTACCAGTACCTGAGTTATCTGGTTTAGTACTATCAACATAATAGGTTGTTTGAGCCATTGATATTAATGAAAATAACAGGAAAGTTAATTTTAATAATCCATTAAGTACACTTTTTTTCATAGCTGTAATTTTTTTATTTTTTATTTTGAATTTAGTAGCACATTTTTTTCCATTTAACAATTGAGAAGACTATTATTTAGTGAGAAGACTATTATCTAGATTGGAATTATTTTAAGATTATTGATGTCTCAATAAAAGACAAATCTTTTAGGTATTGATTCATTGTTGATGAAAGTAATTTACTTAAATTAATTACTTATTAGCTTCAATACACTCATCAACTTTTTTGAAAAATCACCAATTATTCAAGCAAAAGAGCATTATTTTATAAATCAAAAACTAAAGATTCAATGGATAGCTTACTAATTCAAAACCATTTAAAAATGAATGCCCTATGCTTAAAAAAATATTTTTTTCTAATTATATTTTGTAATGTTTATCTTTTCTAATTCCAAATTATGATACAAAAATCATAATTTGGATGCTAACAAATGGACTTGCGTGTAAGCAAGTACTTATTTTTTTAGTGTTTTGCTTTAATTTTCTTATTTATTTCAATACCAAGCAATCCCAATAGGATAAGATGTTGTACTGATTTCGAAAAATGAAAGAAACACATTAATATTAGGTTTAAATTCTACACTATTCAAAAGATTAATCTATACCAAAGGCAAACATAAAATCGCTTGTTCCAAGAAAATATTCCCCTTTACCGAGATTTTTAACTATTAAATAATAGTACCCTTCTTTTATTTTTTTTACTTCATAATTTATTTTTTCGAATGAAGTTGAAGTGCTTGTTGTTTTGGCTTTTGTTGTTATAAATACTCTTTGATCCTTTCTAATTTCGAATTGCACTAAGTCAAAAACTGAAGTAGGGTCTGCTCCGGGTGTTGTTTTAACAACAAATTTTAGTTCCTCCAGCTTTGGAATTCTAACGGAAGATGAAATTCCCTTTAAGAAAAAACCGCCTTCGGCTTTGAATAGACCTTTTGCCTTAGCCATTGTATTGTATTGCGACTTTTCTAATTCTTTTAATTCTTTTGTTTTCGCATCAAAATAGGCTGGTTTGTCATTAAACTCTGGTAAGTTGTTTTGTGCTTTTACAGATAAAATTGAAAATAGAATAAGGGCAGTAGTTAGAATTGTTTTCATAATCAGAATATTTTATTGTATGAAGATTGTGTTATTTAGGGTATAAGTTAATGCATTAATAATAGCTGTACCGTTTGATTGTACTGTTGCAGTTTGTTCTTTTTTTACTACACCACCCCAACTATTTTTGCAGTGATTGTTTTACTTGGAGTTGCTCCAATTACTGCTGCATTCAATAATACGGTGGTAACACCAGTTTGAACAACTATTTCTTTTGACCAAGGCAAAGAGGCGGATATAACGTTAGCTCCAGAACCAGAGGCTGTAATGTAGGTTGCATCAAAAGTACCGGTTGCATTTCCGGTAATTTCATATTTTACATTTGGGCTGTCAGCTGGGGTATTGTTATCGTCCTTGCAAATGTGACCATTAAAATTGTAAGTGCTGTTTTTAATTATTAGTTTTTAATTGATTTATGAGTGATCTTTTTTATCCATAAATTTTGCCTGTGAACTTCAAGCTTACTATTTTTTTTCATTTTGTAAATAATTGTTCCAAGAATCACTAAAAGCACAGTAATGGTTCTAAACACATTGAAATAAATTCCGCCAAGAGCGTTTTCGGTTGCTGAGAACGTCATTGCAGCAAGGTTCATAAATAGATGTAGAAAGACTGGAATCCAGATATTGTAATTCCATTCGGCATATACCCAAGCAAACAGAATTCCGCCTAAAAAAGTTATGGCAAAAATGCCAATCGATTCATAAAATTCCTGACTTTGATATAAATGAATGAAACCAAATAGTAAGGCACCAAATAAAACAGAAGGTATAAAACCCATTTTGGTAAATCGAAATACTTGGCCGAAAAGTAAACTTCTAAAAAACAATTCCTCAAAAAAAGCCGCAGCAACTACTTTTATTAAAAATTCATCCAAGTTCATTTCAGAATTTAATTTAAACATCAGTGCAAAGCCAATAAACATTGGTAAAGTAAATAGAAGCGAAATGTAGCACCCTTGCCAAAATGAGCCCAGGAATCCTAAACTATCGGTCACTTTGTTTTTATTATGAATTAGTATCACACCCAAGTATAAAGGTAAACCTGAAATGATATAAGTAAGGATATGACTGATTCCACCATTTTTAATAACTTGATTTATTGACTCTCTAATTGCATTAAAATACAGTCCATCTAGCAGAAAATATATTCCAAAAGCCAAATAGGTAATTACTATTATTTTTGTTGTTTTGCTCATTTTTTTTAAATTTTAAGTTTAATTATATAGACGTAAATACTTTGTTAATGGATGTATTTCAATAGTAAATTTTTAAACAAGATAAGCAGAGGTCGAAAAGAATTTCATTTTTAGTTTTGATTTTAGAGATTAATTTCTTCTACAATTCTATTATTCCAGCCACCATATATGCCAAGGGTTTTTGCATAATTATCGAGTTCGGCTTCTGTATAAGCGCAGCCATCATAAATTTCTATACCTACTTCTATTAATTCCCAAGAGCCATCTACATAATGCCAATTAAAATTATGAGCGCCATTTTTGTTGTAACCACCTACTAAGTTATAATAGCAGTTGAATACTTTCTCTCAATAATTATTTGTTGTTTTTAAATTGACTATAAGCCAAAAATGCTATCCAAACTGCTACAATAGTAGTAATGACTTTACCGTTTTTAGACAAATCAAATAGTCCAAAGAGTAGGATGAAAAAACTTCCAAAGACCCAAAGCACGTCAAAAATTGTAATTATTGTTACCAACAATTTATTTGTCAATTGTTTGCTATAAACATACCAAACAAATATTGAAAATATTAATAAATTTGAACCAATGACAGGAAAAACATAATTATTGTTTATATTGAAAAACTTTTTTAGATATGTCGAAAATAGTAACATTGTTAAACCACTTAGGACTGAAAAAATGCTATTAATAGTCAAATATTTTTTTAATTCTTTCATAGGTTGGTAATTATTTGTTTTTATTTATATCCAATTTATTGATTTACTTTTGTTTTGAACGATACTAATATTTTAAGCCATTTTTAAGTTTTACAATTAGAGTTATGAGCAATTGGTGCGTTTTCATAGTGATTTTTTTTAAAGTGTTTTCTTTAATTTGACTTGTAATTTGTCTCCGTTTTTTACAACATTTACCACTTTTTGCACATTGGCTTTACCTGCTACGGAGTAAGAAAACACGCTGGTATAAACATTACTACCTACATAATTTCCTCCTATGTAAACATCTGACATTCCAGTTACTTCGGATCTTTTGCTTGTATGGTTATATCCAAATGAAGTGCTAAGTAGATAGTCGCTTGGTAATAAATTGGTAAACTCAAAATGACCATTATCGTCATAAATAGTGGTGAATTTAAAGCACTCAAAAGCATCTTTTGGTAAAGGAATGGTTTTTGCATTTTTAATTTTTGCCTGCTTTTTATTTAGTTCCATCCACTCTTTGAAATAAGCTGTATAGGGCATTAAAACTATAGTGGTCCCTTTTGGAGCAAATTGTTTTTTATTAATGTTTAGTACTGCCATTCCTTTTAGCATTCCTTCGTTTTCATTATCCCTAGCAAAAGCGACTCCTTCTATCGTGGTATTGCCATCATTCACTAATTTTAGCGTTTCTTCTTTGTCAAATTTATTTTGAAATGGATTAAAATCTGTTTCCTTATTCTTTAGAAGAATAGTATCACCTTTATTAGACACAATGGTAATTTGCCAAATTTTACGATTGATTTTATCAATGAAATATTGAAAATTGTGTTTCGTACTTTCTTCAAAAACACTTACTTTCCAAACTTTGTGTTCGCCAGTAAGATCCGAAATATAGAGGTCAGTTTTTACTTCTTTAATTACAATATTGCAAAACCTTTTGTTTGCATCTACAGCCTCATAGTCATACACAGGAATTGTTGCTTTATATCCCGATTCCAAGGGTAAGGCTTTTAGAATAAATGGATAAATAGAAATATCAAAAAAATCTTCTTTACTGTTAACTTTGATGGGAGTCTTTTTACCATTTTTATTGTTTTGAAACTCTCCAGTTATAGTATTTGCAAAACTTAAAGTAAGGTTCCTATCTCCACTTCTATTAGAAGAATAACTTATTGGTTTAAAACTATTTACATCTGCTATAAAATGGTCTTCCCACCGTATATTAGAGTTGTGAAAAATCAATGCTGTTTTTACATCAAATCTTTTATCGCTGACAGTAATTTTAGTTTCGTAATTTCCAATTTCAACATAAGATCCATTCTGCTTGATGGAATATCCCATCGTGAAGCTATCTGATTTCAAAAAGGTTTTGTCTATAGATTTATCATCGGGTAGAATTTTAGTTTGTTTTTGAGGAAAACATAACTGAAAATTTAAAATCAATGTTATAATTAAAAACTGTTTTATTTTGTTCATATTATTTATGATTTTTTGAGCT
This sequence comes from Flavobacterium sp., assembly GCF_028712645.1. Classification (GTDB taxonomy): domain Bacteria; phylum Bacteroidota; class Bacteroidia; order Flavobacteriales; family Flavobacteriaceae; genus Flavobacterium. The sequence continues at coordinate 6,291 of NZ_JAQTPQ010000086.1, forward strand.
TAATAAGTAATAATTTTGATTTTTGAATAAAGTTGGCCTGTACCTATAATCATCGTTTTATGATTATTTATTTTAGCAATAGCAGTAAAATCACTTACTTCACTAGAAAATTGATAACTTTTTTGTAGAAATGTAGCCCAATTATCGTTTGTTAATGTAATATCTCCATAAGGAAAAAATCCTGTTTCATAATGTTGCCCTATACCGATGCATTTAGATGTGTTTAAAAATTGTAATTTATTTACCGGATTAGGTAATGTTATGATATTATTATTGTCAATGTCAACTAATTTATTGCCAGTTTTAATAAAGGACTTATCAGAAACAAAATATATTTGAGATAAATTATTTTGTTTAGTTAACTCGATGGATTGCCAACTAGTCCCTCCATTTGTAGTTTTGTAGTAATTACTTTTATCTGTAGTAGCAATTCCGAAACTATTATTTTTAAATTTTACATCATTAAAGTTTTCAGTTGAGTTAGATTGAACATTGGTCCAATTTTGCCCGCCATCTGTTGTTTTTATAAATAGTTTGTTTCCAGTGATGAATCCTTGGTTTTCGTTTTTGAAAAAGATTCCTGTAGGAAATCCTTTTTCAATGCTATTCAAGTTGATTACAATCCAAGACTGACCTGCATTTGTAGTTTTAAGAAGATAACTACCCGTATCGTCTCCACCAATTACATATCCAACATTTGGATTAACAAATTGAATTTTTTTGAGATAGAAACTAACCGTTGAGTTTAAAGAATTCCAAGTTGTGCCACTGTCAGTGGTTTTAATTATTTTTCCTAATCTAGAAATTGCATAAGCAGTATTCTCATTAGTAAAAATTAAGTCATTATAAAAATCATGTGGTATGTTTGAGTTTAAATCTACTAAATTATCTAATGTTAAATCGGAAATAGGTTCAGCACTGGGTACATTGGTATCATTACTACAGGAGTACATAATAATCAGAAAAAATATTGCGTAAAAAGTTTTTGTTTTCATAGTTTTGAGAAATATGATTTTTATATAAATTTTTTGACGAAGTCAGTATGTACTTTAAATTCAGGTAATACTATCTTTTATATTTATAATTATTTAAAAGTTTAGGCAAAAAAGGAAACACGAACTGCAAGTTGTATTTTATTATTTTAATTTATTTTTCAATAATTATTATTAACAAAAGAAGCAGTCCGTGTTACCAACCAAAAATACCCAAAAACAACAATTCATTATTGAAAAACATGAGCCAAAGTTGACAAAGTTATTGCTCCATTAGCATCTGCAGTTGCACTTCCAGATTTTAATACAGTGGTTCCGTTATAAATCTTAACACTTACAGTTTGTCCTGCTGTTCCCAATTTTCCAACAATACCATTGCCTCCAATACCAATTCCAAGAACATTAGATGGGTAATTTATTGTTTTACTCCAAGGTAACGAAGAAACAGTTACTGTTGTATTGCCGGATACATTGTCATTATAAATCACTAAAAGTTGACCAGAATAATTTCCAGTAATTTCATATTTTATTGTTTTTTCATTAGTTGAAGAATTATTATCGTCTTTACTGCAAGAAGTTATAATTAGTAGAATTAGCGAAAAAGTTATAGTTTTTAATGTTTTAATTTTATTCATAATCATTGTGTTTAGATGTTTTTTAAAATTTAAATGATACTCCTGCCGTTAGACCAGAAATATTACCTCCTCCTGCTTCTAATAAAGCTGCGATGTTGTCTGCGAAGAAATATCTTGCTCCTATTTGACCTGTAAAAAATACGGAATTACCATAACTTGAACTATATGAAATGTTGCTGTTTTTTTCGGATGCACTCCAATATCCAAGAGTTAAACCCCCATAAACATCAAATTTAGAATCCAGTTTTAATAATTCATTAAAGTGATAATTCCCTTTTAGTCCACCATAAATAAAAGTCCATTTATAGTCACTTAAATATCCTGTATCTTTATATGAAGTATAATTTACTGAAGCTCCAACACCAATTTCATTGGTAATTAAATGCTCGAATCCTGCATGTATTGGGACGCCATAAGAGGATATACCAATGCCTAAATCGGCTAGATTAGTTCCTTTTTTTATTTGAGCATTCAATGTCAAAGAGAAAATGGATATACAAATGATTAATAGTTTAGATTTTTTCATTTTGATTTTGATTTAGTTTTTGAGTTATATAATTTTTTATTTAGTCAAAGGTAGGATTTTAAAAAAGTGTAGTATATACCTAGTTTTTTGTAATTTTCACTACCTGATTTGTGGTAAGTTTTTGTCTATCCAGTTTCGTTTGGTGTTTCGCAAATTAGAAGAAACTTAGAATAATAATGTATTGTACTTATTCATTTATACAGTTTTCAAATTTGTTTTTTTTGATTGGATTTAGAGTTAATTTTAAGTTATTATATGTCAATGAATTTTATTCTTTAATAAATTTTGTAACCATTATTTTATCTTTCTCTGTGATAACCTTTAGTATATAGATACCTTGTTTTAGATAAGAAACATCAATTGAATTATTTGAAATAGGGGAGGTAGTTGTTTTTTTGCCCAGTACATCAAATACATAATTTTTTTTGATATTTTCTCTTGTTTGTATGTTGAGAATGCTCTTAACCGGATTTGGAAATGTTTCTAAATTGCTATTTGTAAAATCAATTCTATCCAAATTTTCTCTATCAATCTTGAAACTGTCAATACCAATTGTTTCACCATTTATTATCGGTGGAATTCCTTCATTTATAAAATATCTGAATCCAATTTTGCAAATAGTTAAGCCAGTTAAGCCTGTGACTGTGTAGGTATATTGTGTCCAAATAGATGGGTACCCAGTGGTTGTTAAATCTGGATTTATGGATAATGCCAAAAGAGTAAAGTCGCCTAAATCGCTAAAACCACCACTTGGAATTATTGACGATATTCCATTTGGACTAATCCTTACTTCTAACCTATCCGCACGATCATCACTTAAATCACGTGTGTAAAATGAAATAACATCTCCATTTTTTAAACTTATATCAGGTGTTATTAACCAATTGCTAATGTTTCCAAAATTGCTACTATTGGGATCGGCTTGAGCAAAAGAATTTGGCTCGCCTTCAAACGATGAAAAAGCTTCTGGAATACCCTGATACCAGCTAGAAAGAGAGATGTCGCTTTGATTGGTCATTATCCATCCTTGACTAGTTAAGTTTGTAACATCATCAAAATTTTCGGTATATATATTTTGAGCTTTAAATTGTAATGATGAAATCGTAATTAAAAAGCAGAATGTTGATTTTTTGAGAAATAAATTTTTCATAATATTTAAAATTGAAATAAACGCTTATTATTTGTTTGTTCGTAAATCACCTGATATCATATAGTGTTTTTTTGCAAAAATCACTTAACTGTATAATCTGATTTTGCTATTTCGCATAGCCTAAAATAACCCAAAGCATAATTTTTTTCAGTAGTTTGATTGATTATGTTGCCTCGCACTTTGGTTGGGATAGTTTGGAAGGGTCCATTATTTGCACCTGCAGAAGCATTAATAATAAGTTTTATATAGTTATGATAATTTTCAGAAACTCCATATTGTGTGAAATATATTTTTTTGTCTTTCACTAAATCTTCGTGCGAATACAGCCACGACATCGTATTTCCGTCGGTAAACTGATCATCAACATATTGATATTCGGGAAATGCATTTAAATCAGAATCAACCCGGAATAAATAATAATTTCGTTGATTGACAATGTCTTTAAAATTAATTTTCAAACCAATTTCGTCGTTATTTAAGCCCAAGTCATTTTTTTGTTCTACATCTAAAATAGTGGGAGTTGGTAATAATTTTTCGGAAGCTGTATAGCTTTGCCCATTATAAGTAACTTTAAGTGTGTAGTTTTCATTCAAAACAGGAACAAAATTGGTACATACATATTCACCTGTATTAGGTGTTTCTACAAAATTAAACACTGTATTTGAACTGTTGGTAACAGTAACTGTTGCACCACTTACTTTCGGGATTTGTGGTTGATAATAACCAGTTGTTGTAGTTAATTTAATTGTCTGTGAACTTCCTGAGGTTCCTTTTTCCCAATTGATGGAGGCATCTATTACCAATCTTGGTGCCGCTGTTGTTAAATCAACATTAACAACTTCTTCGCAACTTGTAAATAAAATTAGGCTTACTATGATAAATATTTTCTTCATTTTTTTACAATTTAAAGTTATAGGTTACCGCAGGCATTACGCCAAATATGTAAAATTTAACAGCTTCATTTGCTCCAGTATCTGTATTTTGTCTAAAATTGATTGAAGCAGTATTCTTGCGGTTATACAGGTTATAAATGCTGAAAACCCATTCGCTGTTCCATTTTCTATTTTTATTTTTTCGGGGTGTGAGCGTTGCAGAAATGTCCAAATGGTGAAATGCAGGTAGAGAGTTTCCATTTCGTAACCCATAACTTGGAACAATAATATCTTGATATTCATATTGACCATCAGGATATGTTGTTGGTTGCCCTGATTGTAGGGTAAATATTGACCCAAAACTCCATTTATCGTTCCATTTGTAAGTTGCTGTTGCAGATAAATTATGTAATTTATCATAACTTGATCTGTACCATTTTCCCTCGTTTATACCTGTTTCTTGGGGAGTTCTGCCTGGCGTCTGCTGTTCGGTTCTAGATAATGTGTAGGATATCCAGCCAGTTAATGTACCTGTATTTTTTCTCACCATCAACTCTAATCCATACGCTCTGCCATTTCCGTTTAAAATGACTTGTTCGAGCGCATTGTTAGCTATTAATTCTGCTCCATCAATATAATCTACACGGTTTTTTATTTTTTTATAGAACGATTCTACCTCAAGGGAATATTTATCATCATTAAAATTTTGGAAATAACCAATAGCAAATTGGTCTAACAGTTGAGGTTTGAAGAAATCATCACTTGGTGACCAAATGTCTAGTGGTGTTGGGGAACCTGTATTAGTGATCAAATGCAAGTATTGAGTCATTCGATTGTAACTTGCCTTAACCGATTGATTATTGTTAAAAGCAAACGATAGTGCTAATCTTGGCTCTAGGTTATCAAATTTTGCGATCACTTCGTTAGTGTCATATTTTTTTACACCAATTGGTGTGGCTTTTTCATAAATTTTAAAATTGTTATTAAAATTCACGGCTTGATTATTGGCATAAATATTTATATCTTGTTTACCTAATCTATAAAACATACTGTATCTCAAGCCGTAATTGACGGTCAATTTATCTGAAATTTTTTGATCAACATCAAGATAGAATGAAGGTTCAAACGCAAATTTTTTGTCTAATTGGGTTGCAATAACTCCTGAATCCTCACCAAGTGGAGTAACTTTTCCAGGATTGAAGTTGTAATATTGTGCATTAGCACCATAAGTTATTTTTGTTGAGTTACTTAAATAATATTTAAAATCGTACTTCAGGTTAAAGTTATTAATACCGCTATCCCATTTTATTCCAAAATAGTCAACGGATAAACTGTAATAATAATCACTATATATTAATGACAGATTCGAAAATAGTTTATCCGAAAACAAATGATTCCAACGCAAATTTCCAAATGAATTTCCGAAAGTATTCACGAAAGCGTCATTCAAATCAAAATTATCCCTTCCAAAATATCCCGAAAGAAAAAGCTTGTTTTTATTGTTGAGTTTATAATTTAGTTTTGTGTTCAAATCATAGAAATACGCCGAGTTTTGATTATCTGCCAATTTCAAAAACAGATGGCCATAGGAACCTCGACCCGCAACAAGAAATGAGCCCTTCCCTCCAGACAACGGCCCTTCTGCAGTTAATCTACTCGAAATTAAACCAATTCCTCCTGAAAATTTATAATTCTCTTTATTCCCATCTTTTTGATAAATATCTAAAACAGATGATAGCCTTCCGCCAAACCTTGCAGGGATTCCACCTTTATACAATTTCAGGTCTTTTATGGCATCAGCATTGAAAACAGAGAAAAAGCCAAATAAGTGTGACGAATTATAAACTGTAGCTTCGTCAAGAAGTATTAAATTTTGATCAGCAGAACCCCCACGTACGTTAAAACCGGATTGTCCTTCGCCTGCATTTGTAACTCCAGGCAACAGCAAAATAGATTTTAAAATATCAACTTCGCCAAAAACTACTGGCATTTGTTTGATAGTTTGTATTGATAGTTTGTTGACGCTCATTTCGGTATTATTGATCTCAGCACGACTTTTATTGGTTTTTACCACAACTTCTTGAAGATTTCTATCATTTTCGGTGAGTGAAAAATCTTTTTTGGTGTTTTGAGTGAGTAAAACAGTTTCTTCAATATCTTGAAAACCAACATAACTCACTTTAATAGAGTAGTTACCTGCAGGCACAGTGAGGGAGTAGAAACCATATTCGTTTGAACTTGTGCCTATTTTCAATTCATTAATGTACACATTGGCACTAAAAAGGGTTTCTGTAGATTTGGAATCTTTTATAGTTCCACTGATTGTCACTTTTTGTTGCGAATAGCAAACAGCAGTGAAAAGAAAGACAGCAAATATTTTAATTTTTGTTTTCATTAATTTTTTTGTTATTGTTTATTAAATTTTTTTGTTGTTTTTTAAAAATGATATTCCAATTCCTATGCCGTAGCCATATTCAATTTTTCTACTTGCATTACTATTAGAAGAGAAAGGATTTATTTTGCTAATTTCATAGCCATAAGTCGCTCCGTTTTTTTCTTTATATGACATAAAGAGGCTTGGGATAAAAGAAATTGCCATTTTAATGCTTAGTTTTCGCATTAATCCAAATTTCAAATGAGTAGCACTCGTATTGGGTTGGTTTTTGAACGATTTATCTAAATAAGTACTCCACACCAATTCAGGTCTGAATTTCCATTTTGGAGTAATATCCATTATAGTTCCTAATCCCAAGCCATAAATCATTAATTCTTTTGGAGTGAAATTATAACCAGCAGTAATTATTGAATAGATGTGTTTTCCCCCTGATTTATAGCTTATCCCTATGTTTTGATAATCGGATGCCGAAATCTCAAACTCCTGATAGCCTCCTTTTTTGATAATATTT
>NZ_JAQTPQ010000332.1 GCF_028712645.1 Flavobacterium sp.
TGGTGGTTTGCCAAAAGGGGAATTAGCAGCTGCAATTGATAGTGCTTTTGGTTCTTTTGAAACGTTTAAAGCTGCTTTCGCCAAAGCTGGGGCTACTCAATTTGGTTCAGGATGGGCTTGGTTGTGCGTGAAAGACGGAAAATTAGAAGTTTGCGGAACTCCAAATCAAGACAATACTTTGATGCCGGGTGTAGGTTGTGGCGGAAGACCAATCCTTGGAATGGATGTTTGGGAACACGCTTACTACTTGAACTACCAAAACAGAAGACCTGATTATATTGAAGCTTTCTTTAATGTAATTAACTGGACTGAAGTGGCTAGAAGATATGCTTTAGAAAAATAGTCTTCTTTTAATAGAATTGACTTTTAGATAATAGACGAATAGACTTGAAAGAGTTTGTTCGTCTATTTTTTTATATTAAAATTCATAAACGGCATTCGGTGTTACGCAATAATCCAACTTGACGTCGTTTTCTAAAATATCTTTAATTTGTTCTTCAGGTTCAAAGAAGGAAAGTCCAATTTTGATGGTTTCGGGTTTGCATTCTTTTAGGAATTTGTCATAAAATCCTTTGCCATAACCGGCTCGATGTCCCGTTTTATCAAAAGCTAAAAGTGGAACAAAAACTACATTAATTTTACTAGTTGGAACTTCCACTCCATCGACTGGTTCTGGAATATTGTATTCGTTTTTCTTGAATTTAGTGTTATCTGTCAAAAGAAAATGGGTCATATTCCGAATTCCAAAATCACTTTTCGAAATGATAATTTCCTTGTCTTTTCCTGAAAGTAAATGCAAGATAAACTCAGTATTGACTTCTTTTTGTTCTGAAATGGGCAAGAAAATATGAAAATAAGTTTTATCCCAGACAGGAAGCGTCAAGACATTATTGGCAATAGCTAGACTCAAATGGTCGATTTCAGCCTCGCTCAATTCTTGCCTTTTACTTTTATACTTTTGTCTTAATTCCTTTTTAAGCATTAATCGTCACTTTCAATTCGTTTATAAAAGAAGTTAAATGTTGCACTTCGACGTGATCCATCAGCACAATTTTATACCATTTATTGTTATCATTATGCTGTTCTGGTACCAAATCAAATTTTTTGGCAATTCCCTCAGGAATATATTCAGAGTGAATAGTCACAATATTCATAAAAGGTTCTCTGAAATATTTAATGTTTAATTCGTCGAGTTCGTGGCACAAAAACTGAGTTCTCATTTGCAAAATACTTACCTTCTCGAACCATCCAAAAGGACCATAAGTAAACAAAATCATCCAAACTGCAATTGCATTTGCTCCAGAACGACTCCCGCAAAGAGTTAAATCCATTCCTTCAACATATTCGGCTTCCTTAGTCAAAACGTTTTCTATTAATCCTTTGCGGCAAATAAAAACACCTGTTCCATAAGGCGATTGTAGCATTTTATGAGCATCAATAGTAATAGAACTTATCTTCGGATTACTAAAATTAATAGTTGATTTCTGGTTGCTAAAAGGATAAACAAAACCACCATAAGCTCCATCAATATGCAGTTTATATTCGGCATTGTGTTTTTCTAAAATGGAAATATAATCTTCAGGGTTGTCAACTGAACCAAACATTGTCGTTCCCATATTGGCGACAGCAATAAAGTATTTTTTCCCGTTTTGTTTCGCTTTAATAATTTCATTTTCTAAAGCCACTTTGTCGATTTCTCTTTTTTCGAAAGAAACAGGAATTTTTAACCAATCCAACATCAAAACATTGGCTCCTTTCGGAATGGAATAATGGGTATCTTCGGAAGCCAAAATAGCGATTTCATCAAGTTTCGCACCTTTTTGATACATAAAAAAGTTACGATACATCCACATCGCTTGAATGTTGGCTTCGGTTCCTCCTGGAGAAATATAACCGTCAATCGAATCGGGTTGGGCTTTAAAAATATCTACAGCGATAACATTTAAAACCTCGCGTTCCATTTCCTGAGTTCCCTTGAAAGCACTTTCAGAAGTTCCCAATGTATGACAGCCAATGTGATTTGGGTTTGCCACGTAGGTTTTCAAAGTAGGAGCGTCTTGCAAAAAAGGAGCGTCGTCATAAAATACTTTTCCATCCAATTTTGAAGCGGGATAACCAAGTGAAGCGTCTTCAGAGAAATTTACATTTTCATCTAAAGCTTTTTCTATTCTATTTTTTCGTTCTTCTTGCGAAAGTTTTTTCCAGTAAATCATTGCTAAACTATTTTTCACAAAGATAATTTTATAAATCTTTATAAATGGGATAATTGTTAGCTTTTCTGAATTTGGAACTTGAAGTTTTTCAGTTAACTTTGTTATATGAACAACCCAACTCTCGAACTTCAAATTCAAACCTTGCCTGATGGTCCCGGTGTTTATCAGTATTATGATAAGGAAGGGAAAATTTTGTATGTTGGCAAAGCCAAAAACTTAAAAAAGAGAGTTTCTTCCTATTTCAATAAAATTCACGACACAGCCAAAACTAATGTGCTAGTCAAGAAAATTGTAACGATAAAACACATCGTTGTTCCTACGGAAACCGATGCGCTTTTATTGGAAAATAACCTCATAAAAACGTTGCAGCCAAGGTATAATGTTTTGTTGCGTGACGACAAAAGTTATCCTTGGATTTGCATCAAAAAAGAACCTTTTTCAAGAATATTTTCTACTCGAAGAATGGTCAAAGATGGCTCGGAATATTTTGGACCTTATACGAGTTTCAAAACTGTACACACAATTTTAGATTTAATAAAAGAATTGTATCCGCTGCGAACTTGCAATTATGATTTAAGTAAATCGAATATTGAAAGCGGGAAGTTTAAGGTGTGTCTTGAATATCACATTGGTAATTGCAAAGGGCCTTGTGAAGGATTTGAATCTTTGGAAAACTATCAAAAACAAGTCGATGCCATTCGAGAAATTTTGAAAGGAAATTTCAAAGAAAGTATGAAAGATTTCAAAAAGCTAATGACTGATTTGGCAAGTAAAATGCACTTTGAAGAAGCCCAAAAAATCAAGGAAAAAATTGAAGTTCTTGAAAATTATCAATCACGTTCTACGATTGTCAATCCGAAAATTACCAATATTGATGTTTTTTCTATCATTTCTGACGAAAGTGCTGCTTTTGTAAACTTTCTTCAAATTTCTCACGGCTCGATTATTCGTTCGCACACAATGGAAATCAAGAAGAAACTCGACGAGACCGATGAAGAATTATTGGAATTAGCAATTATAGAACTTCGGGAACGCTTTCAATTATTGTCCAAAGAAATAATAGTTCC
>NZ_JAQTPQ010000087.1 GCF_028712645.1 Flavobacterium sp.
AGCTATTAAAGGAAGAACCCGAATTGATGTTAAACTTAATCCTGAATCTCAAACTTTGCAAGAGGTTGTTGTTGTAGGTTATGGTACTCAAAAGAAAAGTGTAAATACTGGAGCTATTTCTAGTGTCAAAGCTAAGGATTTGGAAAAAATTCCAAATGGTCGTGTTGAGCAAACCTTACAAGGAAGAGTTTCTGGTGTAATGGTTTCTGCTCAATCAGGTCAGCCGGGTGCAGCTTCTACTGTAAGGGTTAGGGGTATAACTACATTTGATACTTATGGCGGTAATAATCCTCTTTGGGTTGTTGATGGAGTTATTATTGATTCTGGAGGAATTGGATTTGTAAATCAATCTGACATTGAATCTATTGAAGTCCTTAAAGATGCAGCGTCATTAGCTATTTATGGTGCTCGTGCTGCTTCTGGAGTTATTATGATTACTACTAAAAAAGGTAAAGAAGGTAAATTTTCTGTGAGTTATACTGGATTTACTGGAATTTCTTCACCTGAAAAAACGATAAAATTACTTAATGCAACTCAATATGGTGCTTTAATGAATGAAAAAGCTGGAGCTGCAGGACAATCTATTCCTTATCCAAACCTTGGTGCTTTAGGTTTAGGTACTGATTGGCAAAAACAAATTTTCAGTAATGATGCTATTCGAACCAATCACGAATTTAGTTTAAGTGGTGGTAACGAAGTTTCTACTTTTTTTGCTTCATTTGGTATTTCTGACCAACAAGGAATTGTTTCTAAAGAAATTTCAAATTTTGGAAAAAAGAATATCCGTTTGAATTCAACACATAAACTGTCTAAAATGTTTACTATTGGACAAACCTTTGGATATACACATCAAAAAGGAGTTGGTTTAGGTAATACAAATAGTGAATTTGGAGGTCCTTTAAGTTCAGCAATCAATTTAGATCCTATAACTCCAGTTGTTGTTACAGATCCTATTGAAGCTAACGGGCCATTATATACGAACAGTAATAATCCACCAGTTTTTAGAGATGTTAATGGAAATCCTTATGGTATCTCCACACCTGTAGGTCAAGAAATGTCTAACCCAGTTGCTTATATCAATACAAGATTAGGAAATTATAATTGGTCAGATGATTTTATTGGAAATGCATTTATAGAATTCACTCCAATTAAAAATTTAAAATTTAGATCAACCGTAGGTTTAAAGAGAGCTTTTTGGGGTGATGAATCTTTCACACCACAATTCTTTTTGAGCCAAACTGTTAATTCCTCTAAAAATAATTTAAGTAGAAGTACTAATGAAACTTTTGGTTGGAATGTTGAAAATACAGCATCTTATACTAATAGTGCAGGGGGTCATAATTATACTTTATTGTTAGGGCAAGGAGCTTATGTTGATAATAATTCTACTGGTACTTTTGTGAATTATCAAGATATTCCAACGAATAACTACCTAGATGCATCCTTCAATTTTGATATTGCTCCAGCTATGAAAACAGGGAGTGCCTATACTTCTCAAGAGCATAGAGTGACATCATTATTTGCTCGTTTAAATTATGATTTCAAAGAAAAATATTTGTTTACAGGAATTATTCGTCGTGATGGTTCTACAAATTTTGGATCAAATAATAAATTTGGTGTTTTCCCATCTTTTTCTACAGGTTGGGTTGTTTCTAAAGAGGGATTTTGGAAAGACAATAATATAGTGAATACTTTAAAAATTAGAGCGGGTTATGGTGTGACTGGTAATGATGCGATTAAGGAAAATGGATTTTTAGCACTTATAGGTGGTGGTAGAAACTATACTTTTGGTAGTACAGGTTCAGTGGTTACTATAGGTAATAGTCCATCTGCACCAGCAAATCCTGACTTGAAATGGGAAGAAACATCACAAATGAATATTGGTTTTGATGCTAAAATATTCAGAGATTTCAATTTAACTGTTGAGTATTACGATAAAAAAACTACTGGAATCTTACAATATGTTGATTTACCAGGGTATGTAGGATCAACAGGAAGTCCATTAGGTAACGTTGCTGATATGGGTAATAAAGGAGTTGAGGTTGAGTTAGGTTACCGTAAAAGATTTGGTGACTTTAACTTTTCAGCTAATGGAAATGTTTCGTACTTGAAAAATGAAGTAACTTATTTAGGTCAAGGAAAAACTTTTATTACTAATGGAGCTGCTGGATTCCAATCTATGGGTGATGTTACAAGAACAGAGGTAGGGCAATCCTATAATTCTTTTTATGGTTTTAAAACTGCAGGTATTTTTCAAACTATCGACGAAGTTAACGCCTATACAAATAGCTCAGGCGGTTTAATTCAGCCTAAAGCTGTCCCAGGAGATTTCCGTTGGACAGATATTAATGGTGATGGAGCTATCACAAATGAGGACAAACAAAATTTGGGAAGTCCACTACCTAAATACACTTTTGGTATGACTATCAATTTGGAATACAAAGGATTTGATTTTATGGCATTTGCTCAAGGAGCAGCAGGAAATAAAATTTTCCAAGGCTTACGTCGTTTAGATATATTAAATGCTAATTATCAAACAGATGCTTTAAGTCGTTGGACGGGACCAGGAACATCTACTTCATATCCAAGATTGACAAATAATGACACTAATGGAAACTTTGGAAATATGTCTGATTTTTATTTAGAAAACGGTGATTATTTACGTTTGAAAGTAGTTTCTTTTGGATATTCATTACCTAGTAATTTTGTAGCTAAAATTAAAGCTTCAAAAATAAGAGTCTATGTTACTGGTGAAAATTTATTGACCCTAACCAAGTATACAGGTTATGATCCGGAAATTGGAGGAAATGTTTTTGGAATAGATAAAGGTTATTATCCTCAAGCCAAATCTTTTATGTTTGGTGCTAATGTTCAATTTTAATAAATAAAAATATGAAAACAATAAAAATTAAGTTTTTATTTATTGCACTTGCAATGATAATAACTACGGTATCATGTACCAAAGACTTTTTAGAAGTGACCCCAAAAGGGACAAATCTAGAATCAAATTATTATAAAAATGAAACCGAAGCTTTTGCAGGACTTGTTGCGGCTTATGATATAATGAACAAGAACTCTGGAGGTTTTGACAACATGATTACAATGATGAATGCAGGTTCTGACGATCAATATGCAGGTGGTGGTGGTGCTACAGATGGAGCTGGAATTCAAGGATTTTCAAATTATACATTGAGTCCTACTACTATTTCACAAAGTTTTTGGGGTGATCATTATCAAGGTATTTATAGAGCAAATTATTTGCTAACTAAATTGCCAGGTATTCCTATGGATGCAGCCTTAATGGCTAGATATACAGCTGAATGTAAAGCTTTGAGAGCTAATTATTACTTCAATTTAGTGCGAATGTTCAAGAACGTACCTTTGATATTAGTACCTCTTTCTGGATCTGAATACTACACAGTGCTTCAAGCACCTCCAGCAGATGTATATACTCAAATTGAAAAAGATCTTAATGAAGCTATTGCTGTTTTACCAGCAACAGTACCAGCAGGAGAGGCAGGTCGATTTACTCAAGGGGCTGCCAAAGCCTTACTTGGAAAAGTATATTTGTATGACCCAGCAGGAAAGAAAGCCGAAGCAGCAGCTGAATTAGCAGCTGTAAATGGAACTCCTGGAGGAACCAGTCAATATGGATATAAATTATTGACCAATTACGCTGACCTATGGATAGTTGATAATAAATTCAATACAGAATCTATCATAGAAGTAGCCCATACTAATGCTTCTAGTTCTTATTGGGGTAACTGGGGAAGCGGAGCTGACGAAGGTAACTCTGTAAATGTAATGTGTGGTCCTAGAAGCTATACGCAAGTTGATGCTTCGGCTCCCGACCTACCATCTGGATGGAGTTTTAATGTGTTTACACAAGCATTTTTCGATGTGATTAAAACAGACCCTAGATTTGCAGCTACGGTTTTAGATATGCATCCATATGAAGCAATAGCTCAAGCCCAGGATCCAACCAAACATGCTTATATACCAGGATACCAGGATACAGGCTATTTCTTAAATAAATTTATTCCTAGAAAAGCTGATGTAACTACAGGAACGGGAGAACCAGTTTTGAATTACAGACAAAACTCTTATGTAATTCGTTTAGCAGATACCTATTTGATGGAAGCTGAAGCTTTAGGGGGTACTGGTGCAAGAGCTCAAGCATTACTTGATGCTGTCAGAGCTAGAGTAGGTCTTACTAGCACACCAGTTTCACTTGCCGCAATTAAAGCAGAAAGAAGATTAGAATTAGCTGGTGAAGGGCATCGTTTCTTTGATTTAGTAAGATGGGGTGATGCTGCAACTGCATTATCAAGTAGAGGTTTTCAAGCAGGTAAAAATGAAATTTTCCCAATTCCTTACAAAGAATTGCAAAACACTTTGATTGTTCAAAATCCTGGGTATAATTAATTAATAATAATAATATGAAAAATATAAAATTAATTTTCAGCTTTGTATTGCTACTGGCTGTTACAATAAGTTGCAGTATTCCTGACGGAATTGATCAAGATGCTACTTTTTTAAGTTCAGCAACTTCTGCAAATGTTTCTCCAATTTTTGACATCAGTAATGATAATTCAGGGATTGTAAAAATCACTCCGACAGGTGAAGGAGTTGTCTCCTTTACGGTTAATTATGGTCATGGAGCAGGTTCTTCTGCTTCTGCTGTTGTTGTACCAGGAGGAAATACTTCACATATTTATCCTGAAGGTTCTTATACTGTATCTATAGTTGCAACTGATATAGCTGGACAGCAAAAAACTACTACTTTTCCTTTGGAAATTACTTACAGAGCTCCAGAAAATTTAACTATAAGTACTTCTGGAGAAATGAAAGTGAAAGCATCAGCATTATATGCCAAATCATTTTTAGTATATTATGGAGATGTAGCGAGTGAAGTAGGTACACCAATGGCAATTGGTCAAGAATTACCAGCCCATACTTACCCTGCTCCAGGAGCAGATCCATATGTTCTTAGAGTGGAAGCTTTGAGTGGAGGAGCTGCAAAAACTTCTGCTACTAAAACATTGTTCGATTTGCCAATTGATTTTGAAACTGCTGATGTTGATTTCTTTGGAACTTTTGATGACTGGGGACAACAACAATTTGCAACTGCAGATAATCCTAATGCTTCGGGGATTAATACAAGTGCCAAAGTGGGAATGTATACTAATGGACACGCAGGATGGAGTGGAACTTATAGCCCATTAAATATTCCTATAAATTTTGCTTACGGAAAAAAAATCACGGTAATGGTTTATAATCCAGATGCTGCCAATATTGGTAAAAAATTAAATATAGAATTAGAGAAAGTTGTTGGTCTTCCTGGAGATCCTGCAAATCCTTATGGTGCTGTAGTAAAAACGGCTTTCACTACTTCCGGTGCTTGGGAGGAATTAACTTTCGATTTCAGTGGTATTTCAGCCATACCAGCTGACGCTAAATTCTCTCAACTAGTTTTGCGTTTTAATGATTCGCAAAATGGTACCCAAGAAGTTTTCTATGTAGATAATTTCAGACAAACTAATTAATATTATAAATATGAAAACAAATATAAAATACATTTTTGGAATATTCTTTTTGTTACTTTTAGTAGCTACAAGTTGTACAGAAGAAACCTATTCGTTAGGTGATTTGACTGCTCCTTCAAATGTTGTTATTACAGCCGATATTGTAGGTAAAGATGCAACACATCCAAATGGAGATGGGTCTGGAATGGTAAATTTTAAAGTTACCGCAGATAATGCTTTGGGTATGAAGCTAGATGTTGATGCAAATGATGATGTAAATTGGGTTTTTCTTCCAAAAGGTACGACATCAAATACCTACACGAAGACAGGTACTTTTACATATAGAGTTACTGCAATGGTTAATGGTAAAGGGGGTAGTTCTGCAAATATTACAAAAGATATAGTAGTATTTTTTGCCTTTCAACCACCTGCAGAAATGGTTACCAACTTAACAAATGATGCTTCAAAAACTTGGGTTGTTGATGGTAGCCTTCAAAATCATTTTGGTGTTGATGATTGGACCAATCCTAGAGCTACTGGATGGTGGTGGGGGGCTCCTCCATTTGATAAAGCAGCATGTTGTAATTGTTTATATACTACTGGATTTACTTTTGCCAAAGCAGGTGCAGTATATAGCTTAACGGTTACGAGTCCTGATGGCATATTTACAAAAACAGGTGCTTTAGCTGGTGGTCTTCCTGGTATTCCAGCCTCTGGAGGTGAAGGTTGTTATGCATATGCTGGAGGAACTTCTGAATTTTCCTTCATTCCTTCTTCATCAAATACAGCTGCCTCATTTCCATCTACTAAAATTGCAATACAATTATCAGGGGTAAATACTTTTATTGGCTATGGTGCAACTCAAAAAGAATATGAAATTTTAGAAATAACACCTACTTATATGTATCTACGTGTAAGAGGAACTGAAACAGGAAATTCTTGGTATTTAAAATTAAAACCAGCACCTTAAGTTTTTAAAATAATTTAACCCAGAACCAACTCTCGGTTCTGGGTTTTTTTTTGAATATTTTTTTAGTTCTAATAAAAATATTCTTCAAGATTATTATTAATACGTTAACACTAAAAGTTAATCGCAATGACGCAACACAATTTAATTTTCAAATACAAGCTTGTAAAACTATTTAGTTTTAGTTTGTTTTTACTTTTCCTTTTTTCAACGTTTGCATTAGCTTCTTGCAGCGGAGATAGCGGTGGTACTGGCGGCGGCGGCGGAGGAACAGGAACAGGAACAACTCCTTCGGGGCTTGTAGTTTCAGCTGCTGTTTTTGGCACTAACGCACAAAATCCAAATGGCGATGGGAGTGGATTAGTAACTTTTACTATAAATGCAAATAATGCAACTTCATATAAAATAGATCTTGGGAATGGTGATGTACAGACCGTGTCAAGTGGACTTTATTCATACACCTATCAAACATCAGGAACCAATAGTTTTAAGGTTTATGTGTCTGCTTATAATGGAGCAAATTTTGTGAGTACTTCGGTTACTTTTACTTTATATGTTGCTCCCATATCAATTTGGTCAGACGAATTTGACACGAATGGGACACCAGATAGTTCTAAATGGGGATATGATTTAGGTGCTGGCGGATGGGGAAATAATGAATCTCAATATTACACTAATAGACCAGAAAATGTAATTGTTTCTAATGGAACGTTAAAAATAAATACAATCAAGGAGAGTTATAGCGGAAGCAATTATACTTCAACAAGACTTCTTTCAAAAGGTAAATTCTCTTTCAAATATGGTAAAGTTGAATTTAGGGCAAAATTCCCAACTGGAGGAGGAACTTGGCCTGCGGTTTGGATGTTAGGGAGTAATATAGATTCAGTTGGCTGGCCTGCTTGTGGCGAAATAGATATGCTAGAAGAAGTTGGTAATCAATTAAATGTCAATCATTCTTCACTGCATTCTCCTGGTCGTTCAGGAAATACACCCGATACAGCTACGGTTACGGTTGCTAATGGGAATACCGATTTCCATATTTATACTATGGATTGGAGAGCTGATTTTATTAAATTTTATGTTGATAATCAGTTGTATTATTCGTTTATAAATTCGTCTAGTTTGCCTTTTAATCAAAACTTTTTCTTAATTATAAATTGTGCTATTGGAGGAAATTTTGGGGGAACTATAGATCCAAATTTTGTATCTTCTACTTTTGAAATAGATTACGTTAGAGTATATAACTAATAAGTTTTGGTTAGTTGAGTTTTCATTTTTTGCTCTTTTCTTGTAAGAGAGCAATAATGAAAACGATTACTATACTAGATTTGAATAATATTGAAATTAATTTCTAATTTTAATTTTTAGAATGGTTTAAAAATAATTTTATGAAACAGATATTGACGTTGATGACAGCATTAACTCTTTTTTTTGGAAATGCTCAAAATTTAAAAGTAATGACCTATAATATCCGTTTGGATGTTGCCGTTGATGGAGAAAATGATTGGACACATCGCAAAGATTTTTTTACTTCACAGATACAATTTTATGAACCCGATGTTTTTGGCGTTCAAGAAGCAACCCCAAATCAAGTCAATGATATTGCGGCTGCACTTACTCAATATGGTAAAATTGGAATAGGTAGAGATGGAATAGGAAAAGGAGAATCTTCTTCTATTTATTATAAAATGGATCGGTTTAAAGTTTTAGAATCAAATACATTTTGGCTTTCAGAAACTCCGGATGTAATTTCTATAGGCTGGGATGCAGCATTCAATAGAGTTTGTACTTACGGCTTATTTAAAGATTTAAAAACTAAAAAGATGTTTTGGGTTTTTAATACGCATTTGGATCATATAGGAGAATTGGCCAGAACTAACGGAATTCAACTTATTTTATCAAAAATTGAAGCATTGAATATAAAAAAATACCCTGTTATTTTTATGGGTGATTTTAATTCTAAACCTAACGAAGATAGAATTATTACTCTTAAAAAGGTGATGAATGATGCTCGAGAAATTTCAAAGGAAAAACCTTTTGGACCATCAGGAACATTTAATGGATTTAAACATAATGAACCTGTAACAATGTTAATAGATTATATTTTTATTTCAAAAAACAGTTCCTTTAATGTCAATAAATATGCTGTTTTAAGTGACTCTAAAGATTTGAAATATCCTTCAGATCATTTACCAGTTTATGTTGAAATAGCATATAAATAATGAAAAAAATACCCTCAATAATGAAAATTTTCTTTTTAGCTTTACTAACTAGCTTTATTCCCAATTGCTCTACTTCAGGCGGTGGATCAACACCTGTAACACCTCCGGCACCAAATCCACCTCCAGTGGTTACTAATGAAGTCGATTTTTGGTTAACAAAAGGAGATCAATCGGTATTGCTTCAAAAACAATCTACTGTTTTAGCCTTTAACACAACTTATAATGTTTATCCCAATATTGAAATAGATGATTTACAAAATTTTCAAACTGTTGATGGATTTGGATTTACTTTAACTGGTGGAAGTGCACAAGTAATCAATCAAATGAGTACTGTTAAAAAACAGGAATTATTACAGGAATTATTTGGTTCAGCCAGCAATTCTATTTCTGTAAGTTATTTGAGAATAAGTATTGCAGCTTCTGATTTAAATGAAACTGTGTTTTCTTATGATGATATGCCCATTGGTCAAACCGATATTAATTTAGATAACTTCAGTTTAGGGTCTGATATGACAGATTTAATTCCAATTTTAAAATCCATATTACTGATTAATCCAAATATAAAAATTATGGCGACACCTTGGTCTCCTCCGGTTTGGATGAAAGACAATAATAGTTCTATTGGTGGAAGTTTACAACCTCAATATTATGATGTTTATGCTCAATATTTTGTAAAATATATTCAAAAAATGAAATCCGAAGGGATTACTATTGATGCCATTTGCCCTCAAAATGAGCCTCTTCATCCTGGTAATAATCCAAGTATGTTGATGTTAGCAACAGAACAAGCGAAGTTTATAAAAAATAATTTAGGTCCAGCATTTCAAACCGCAGGTATAAAAACAAAAATTATAATTTATGACCACAATTGTGACAGACCAGATTATCCAATAACAGTTTTAAGTGATACCGATGCAAATCCATTTATAGACGGTTCTTCATTTCATTTATATGGAGGAGACATTAGTGCTTTATCTACAGTTCACAATACTTTTCCAACAAAAAATGTATATTTTACCGAGCAATGGACTTCATCTGACGGAAATTTTGGTGGAGATTTAAGATGGCATTCTAAAAATGTAGTTATTGGTTCAATGAGAAATTGGAGTAAAATTGCTCTTGAATGGAATTTAGCTAATAATTCTTCATTTGGTCCGCATACACCTGGTGGATGTACGCAATGCAAAGGAGCTATAACAGTGAATAGTTCAGATAGTTTTGTTAGAAACGTAGCTTATTATATTATTGCTCACGCTTCAAAATTTGTTCCGTCGGGTTCAATAAGAATTGGCAGTACCATTCAAGGAAATCTTAATAGTGCCGCCTTTAAAACACCAAACGGGAAAATAGTAATCCTAGTTGTCAATGATGGAAATACTAATGAATTATTCAATATTAAATACAATGGCCGATGGTTTACTACTTCATTAGAAAGTGGTTCTGTTGGGACTTATGTATTTTAAAAAACAACCAAAAATATAATTAACTAACAATCAAAAATTATGCAACCAAAAAAAAGTTCAGTAATATTTATCGCATTTGTAGTCTCTTTGGGAGGATTTTTATTCGGATTTGATGCCGGAATTATTTCGGGAGTTATGTCTTATGCTGGTCCAGAATTTAATTTGAATGATCTCCAGTCTGGATGGGTAGTAAGTTCACCCTCTTTTGCAGCTATGATTGCTATGATTGTTTCGGGAAGATTAAGTGACATTGTTGGGCGAAAAAAAATATTAATTATAGTAGCTTTTTTATATGCTGTTTCAGCTTTATTTTCAGCTTATGCAAACTCGTATGAAATGCTTTATATTGCAAGAATGGTTGGAGGATTAGCGTTTGGTGCTGCACTTATTTTAGCACCGACCTATATTGCCGAAATTTCAACAGCCGAAAACAGAGGTAAATTAGTATCTATCCAACAATTGAATATTGTTCTTGGATTTTTTGCAGCTTTTTTAAGCAACTATTATTTAAATGAATTAAATACTTCAGGACATTCTTTTTTAACAAATGAAAATGTTTGGAGATGGATGTTAGGTGTCGAATTAATCCCTGCAATATTGTACTTTGTCTTTATGTTTTTTGTGCCAAAAAGTCCACGTTGGCTCTATACAAAAGGTAGAGTTCAAGAAGCAAAAGAGGTTTTGTATAAAATTCACGGAAAACAATTAGCGGATATTGAAATTGAATCTATTGAAAAAAACAGTAATGAGCATAAGAACGATGCTAAAGCGTCCTTTAAAGAGTTGCTAAAACCATCCTTACGTTTTATTCTGATTGTAGGTTTAGTTCTAGGAGTACTCCAACAAATTACTGGAATTAATGCGGTCTATTTTTATGCAACTTCTATTTTTAAACAAACAGGAATTGGAACAGATAAGTCTTTTGAATTTGGAGTATTCTTGAGTTTAACAACTGTATTTTTTACAATTATTGCTATATTCTTGATTGATAGAATGGGAAGAAGACCTTTATTGTTAATAGGAATTTCAGGAATAGCTATTAGTTTATTATTGTGTTCTTATGGCTTTGGTCAAGCAACTTATGAACTTTCTTCAAGTGAAATAGCGAATTTCAAAAATATTGAAACAAGCAAATTAGAACCTTTTGCAAATAAGATATACGAAAATGATATTGACTTTAAAAATGATATGAAATTGGCTTTGGGGAATCAAGTTTTTGCTAAATATGAAGGCGATATTTTAGAAGTAGCAACAAACATAAATGCAACATTAGTATTGATTGGAATTTTAGGTTTTATTGCTTGTTTTGCATTTTCTTTAGGACCAGTTATGTGGGTAATGTTATCAGAACTTTTTCCAAATAAATATAGAGGTCTCGCAATAGGTGTAATAGGTTTTGTAAATTCATTCGTAAGTTGGGTAGTGCAACAAGTATTTCCTTGGGAATTATCAAATTTGGGAAGTGCGACTAGTTTTCTAATTTTCGGAATAATAGCAGCTATAGGATTTTTTATTCTAATAAAAATATTACCCGAAACTAAAGGAAAATCATTGGAAGAATTAGAGGCAATTTTAGTAAAATAATCGATTAAAAAAATAAATATGTTTATACAGTATAGAAATTCAGTGAAGCAAATTGCTTTACCAATGTTAGCGATTTTGTTTTTGTCTAATTGTGCTAATACTAAAACACAACAGACTACAAATAATGAAAATGTATCAACCAAAACAGTAATTGTAGAAGCTGAAAACTTTATAGAAAATTCTGGAAATGTTACAATAGAAAAAGATGGATTTGTAAAAACAAATGATATTTCAACTTGGCTTTCTTATAAAATAGATATTCCAGTTTCAGGAAGATACAATGTGCGTCTTTTTGCGAAAAATGAAGAAGTGAAAGAAGCTAATTGTTGGTTAGAAGATTACATCGACAACAAAGACGGTAGAACCTATAACATTACCAGTACTATGATTGTTGCTGGTAATAGTTCAAATAGCTTTGTTCAAAAAGACGGTTCGCCTTTGGAAGCAAAGACTCATTTGATGAAATTGCACGTAGAGAAAAGCGCCTTGTTGATTGATAAAATTGAGTTCGTTTTAGTGAGAGAACACAAAGCTTCTCCAGTTATAATCAAACAAAACACCACGGGGAAAGAATGGAAATTAACTTGGAGTGATGAATTCAACGGAAAGGGTTTGCCAGACCAAACAAAATGGATGTATGACATCGGAAATTGGGGTTGGGGAAATAACGAACCACAGTATTATACTGAAAACAGAGTAGAAAACGCTAGACAAGAAGATGGGAATCTTATCATTGAAGCCAGAAAAAATGACGATGGGAAACCTTGGACTTCGGCAAGATTAACCACTCGCGGAAAAGAAAGTTTCTTGTTCGGAAAAATAGAATTCAGAGCCAAAGTTCCTGCAGGGCAAGGAGCTTGGTCAGCTGGATGGTTGTTGGGCGATTCGTATGTTGATGAATTATCTTGGCCTTATTGTGGCGAAGTGGATGTGTTGGAAAATGTTGGTTCTGAAATTGATAACGTCACAGGAAATGGAAAAACCCACGGGTCTGTTCATTATGATGGATATTATTTTAAGAAAGGAAATCAAATACCGTTTATTACTGATGTTAAAAATATGAATGGAGAATTTCATAATTACACACTCGAATGGTTGCCAACAGGAATGACAATGTATATTGATGGAGTAAAATATTTTGACTATCAAGTAAACGATGAGCGAGGGTTAACTTGGCCTTATAGTAAAATACCACAAAATCTGATTCTAAACCTTGCTATAGGTGGAGGAATGGGAGGTGATATTGATCCGCAATTAACTTCACAAAAGTTAATCTTTGATTATGTGAGGGTTTACGAATTAAAATAAAAGGTTCTACTGGATTTTGTTTGGAAAGTCAAAACATTTAAACACAAATTTACAAACATTTTTAACCATTAAGATAGTAAGGAAATTAAGCTTTACAGTCTTTCTTAATGAAACTTAATATCTTAATGGTTAAAAAAAAATTGAATGTTCACAACAATTCCAGCAGAACTAAATAAAAAGACTAAAACCTGCAAAAAAATTAAAACATTGTGCGCTTAAAATCAAAGGCACATTATAGATTAAGCATTAAAAAATAAAT
>NZ_JAQTPQ010000333.1 GCF_028712645.1 Flavobacterium sp.
GAACAGGAATCGTTATTGCTTTTGCATTATTTATTTCTTTTATACTGTATTTTGTATTCAGCGTTCAATCGAATTCTAAATACGACAACGAGTTGGTTGTGGAAGAATATTATAAACATGATGCAACATTTGGAGATGAGATGGTCCGTGTTCAAAATGCACAAGATTTAAAGCAAAAACCCGAAATCAAGAATGATTCACTTGGGATTACTATTGTTTTTCCTGAAGTGTTTACTTCTGAAAACATTAAAGGGAATGTTGGTTTTTATAGGTCTTCAAACAAAAAATTCGACTTTAGTGTTCCCATTTCTTTAACTGAATCCAAAATGATTATTCCTAAAGAAAAGTTGTTAGGAGGTCGTTGGGAAATCAATATGGAATGGCAATATGAAGGAAAAAAATATCTTACTAAAGAAACACTATTTGTAAATTTATAGTTTTTTGTCTCCGTTTTTAGTTGGTAAAACTAAAAACGGAGCGGAACTAAAAAACGGCAATCTATAATGCTTTATACCGCTTTTATCTTTGGATTAATCAGTAGTTTTCATTGCATTGGAATGTGTGGTCCTATAGCTATGATGTTGCCTGTAGATAGAACAAATCCAGCAAAGAAAACAATTCAGATTATCATTTATCATTTAGGTAGATTATCAGCTTATGCTTCTATAGGTTTAGTTTTTGGTTTAGTTGGAAAAGGTTTTTTTCTTGCAGGAATGCAACAAAAATTGTCCATATTTATTGGCGTTGCAATGATTATCATCATTTTAGTTCCTGAAAGAATTTTTGCGCAATACAATTTTTCAAAACCTGTTTTTAGATTGATTTCCAAGATTAAATCTACCTTGGGAAGTCAGTTTAAAAACAAAAGTTATAAATCCCTATTCACGATTGGTTTGCTCAATGGGTTCTTGCCTTGCGGAATGGTTTACGTTGCCTTGTTTGGCGCGATTGCAATGCAAAGCGAAAGTCTTGGAGTGTTGTATATGATTCTTTTCGGATTAGGAACAGTTCCATTGATGAGCAGTGTGGTTTATCTCAATTCTTTTTTGACAATTTCTGTTCGAAATAAAATACAAAAAGCCATTCCTTTTATCGCTGTAATAATAGGAGTGTTGTTTATTTTGAGAGGTTTGGGACTTGGAATTCCTTATGTTTCACCTTCGAATATGAGTTTGTTTGTGCAACCAACTCCTAATTGCCATTAATTAAATCGTCATCGAAAACAATTTAGTTTCCGGAGCTTTTCTTTTTAATCTCAGGTCGAAAGCCATACAAATATTACGAACAAAAGGTTTACCAGCATTGGTAATTTCGATACCATTACTTTTGATGACAAGCAATCCATCTTTTTCCATTTCTTCTAATTGAGCCAAAACTTCAGGAATTTCTTTAAAATAATTGGATTTAAATTTCCAAGAAGTTTCAAATTGGCACATTAAATTTAAAATGTGCTTTCTAATAATTAGGTCTTCTTCAGTTAATAAATGACCTCTGAAAATAGGCAATTTATCTTCTTCCAATAGTTTATAATATTCTTCTAATTCTTTCACATTTTGCGCAAAACTATACCAACTATCACTTATAGAAGAAACTCCCAAGCCAATCATTAACTGGGTTTTTGATGAGCTGTAGCCCATAAAATTACGATGTAAAGTCTTGTTTTCAAATGATTCGTATAAACTGTCACTTTTTAGAGCAAAGTGATCCATTCCTATTTCGTAGTACTCATTTTCGAATAATAAATCTTTCCCCACTTCATACAACATTCGTTTTACTTCGTCTTTTGGGATATCTTCATCATTAAAACCGCGTTGTCCGTTTCCTTTTATCCACGGCACGTGAGCATAACTATAAAATGCCAATCTATCAGGTTGTAGCGAATTTGTTTTTTCGATAGTATCAATTACATCATCAATTTCCTGAAATGGCAAACCAAAAATGATGTCGTGACCTATTGATGTATAGCCTATTTCTTTTGCCCAAAAGGTTACTTTCGCTACATTATGAAAAGGTTGTTCTCTATGAATCGCTTTTTGAACTTTTTCAGAGTAATCTTGCACTCCAAAACTAACTCTTCTGAAGCCTAATTCATATAATTTTAATAAATGGGCATATGTTGTATTATTGGGATGCCCTTCAAAACTAAATTCGTGATTTTCGGCTTTTTCAGCATAACAAAAAATCCCATTTATTAAATCTTCTAAGTTTTTTGTAGAGAAAAAAGTGGGAGTTCCTCCGCCTAAATGTATTTCCTTAATGATGGGTTTTTCGTCGAGAATGTTACAATAAATTGACCATTCTTTCAAAACGGCTTCGATATAAGGATTTTCTACTTCGTGATTTTTAGTAATTCTCTTGTTGCAGCCACAAAAAGTACACATACTTTCACAAAAAGGTAGGTGTATATATAAACTCAATCCTTCGGTAGAATTACTTTCTGCAAATGATTTTTTTAGAGTGTCAATCCACATTTGATAGGTAAAATCAGACTCGTCCCAATAAGGAACGGTTGGATAACTAGTGTATCTTGGACCAGGAACATTATATTTTTGGAGGATTGAATTTTTCATAAAAAGACTTTTATCAGTATTCAAAAATAGTGAGCCCTTATCAATATTAAAATGATAATTATCATATTCTATTTTTGCACATAAAAAAACCTCAATCTTAAGAAAAGGCAGAGGTTTTTACAATTTAAATTTCACTATTATTTTTGGTATTAAGCTTGATTTAAGTTCCTGATTTGTCTCAGTTTATCTTTCAAAATATCCATTTCTTCTCTGTGTTTTTCAATGTTTTTGCGCACTTCCAGAACAATTGAGTTCTCTTTTTTTGCATTTCTTGTATTGGCAAAAAACTGAATGTTGTTTTCTAATTGGAAAATTTCATTTTTGATTTCATCAATTTTACGCATTAAGAAAATCTTTTCATTTTCTAGTTTTCGAGTGTCATTGTTGTCAGATAAATGATCAATTCTATTAGCAAAGCGCATCATTTCGCCATCTTTTTTGCTCAAACTCAATTTTTCAAATAAGGCATCTAAAATTTTATTGAATTTCCCTTCGATATGTCTTCTTGCAAAAGGAACTCTTCCGAAGTTTTTCCAAGTTTCGATATGTAGTTTTATAGCATCCAAATCGGTTTTGTGGTCACCCACTAATTGAAACGCTCTCAATGTTTCTAAATAGGCTTTTTTCTTGTCGAAAGCTTCTATTTCTCCACCATTTTCTTCGTTTTTTTGCTCTTTTAATTTATCAAAATAATGATTG
>NZ_JAQTPQ010000334.1 GCF_028712645.1 Flavobacterium sp.
TTTCGTTGCGTGCGCAGCACGAACAATGAAACTCATATCGAACGTAACCAATAAAATCTCCCTTAACTTACCTCAAAATTCCTAAAACCAGAAACAATTAGAAAATCAAGGATTTAAAATCTTTTCAACAAATCTTAATTCGTAATTCGTAATTCATAATTTATATTTTACCTTTGACCTTTCAATAAAAACAAAGATTATGGTTTATAAATTTAGAGTAATTCTTGATGCCGAAGAGGACATTTTTAGAGATATTTCGATACTTGCCGACGATACTTTAGAAGATTTACACAATGCCATTTTCAACTCTTTTGGATTTGACGGAATGGAAGTGGCTTCTTTCTACACCTGTGATGACACTTGGAACCAAGAGGATGAAATTCCAATGTTTGATGCAGGAGATGTTCCGGGCGAACAAAAAATAATGAGTGATTATTTGCTTTCGGATATTTTAGATGAAGAAAACACCAAGATAATTTATGTTTACGATTTTATTAATATGTGGACTTTTCTTGTTGAACTTGCTGCTGTCGAAGAAATTGTTGCAGGTAACATCTATCCAGAAACTATTTTCTCAGTTGGTGAAATGCCAGATGAAGCAATGGAAAAACACTTTTTTGCAGATGATGAAGAGGAAAATTACAATGAATTTGAAGACGATTTAGACGAAGACGACCTCGATATGTTTGAAGGTGATGATAGTTTTGAGGACTTCGGATTTGAAGAAAATTGGAATTAGTACTGGGTTTAAAAGTTTAAGATTGTTTAATGGTTTAAAATTGTTTGGATGGCTACAATAACAAAATTTGAAGAGTTAGAAATATGGCTAGAAGCTAGAAGACTTTCAAAAGAAATAATTTCAATATCAAACAACTCCGATTTAAACAAAGATTTTAGATTTAAAGCCCAAATTAAAGATTCCTCAGGTTCTGTTATGGATAATATTGCCGAGGGATTTGAGAGAAATGGCAATGCAGAATTCCGACAATTTCTATCTATTGCAAAAGGATCTGCAGGAGAAAGTCGTTCTCAATTATATCGAGTTTATGACAATGGTTATATAAATGAAGAACAACTAAAATATTTGGTTGCTGAATACGAAAAACTAAGTGTCAAAATTCACAATTTCATTACATACTTAAATAAAAAAGACTACAAAGGAACAAAATTTATAGATTCTTAAACATCATACCTTTAAACAATTTTAAACTTTAAACAACTTTAAACCTTAAATGATCAATTTATTCAACACACATATTGAAACTTTATCCATTCACAGAGTGGGAAACAAAAGTCGCAACGAAGCCATTTTTTTATCAGAACAATCTTTCAATTTAAATGACGAAATTGTGCCTTTGATGAAGGAATATTTCTTTAGACCTTTTAGAGAAAAAGAAGAAAATTACTTTCAATTTGCTCACGAAGTCGATTTGGAATACAACGATATGTTTAAATTGGCTACTGAAATATTCGAAAATCCGAGTAGTTTACACGAAGTTTCTAAGAAAATAACCACTCATTTATTTGAACAATCGAACCATCCACATATTAAAAACGGAGAGGTTTATGTTGCGCATTTGACTAATGTAAATATCGACAACAATGTTGTGGATGCTATTGGAATTTTTAAAAGCGAATTACAATCTGACTTTTTACAGTTTGAAGAAAAAGGAACTAATCTCGAGATGATTTTGCAACACGGCATCAACCTAAGCAAATTAGACAAAGGTTGTTTGATTTTTAATCATAAAAAAGAAGAAGGATATAAAATCTTGACTGTTGACAGTAACCGTTATGACGCGAGATATTGGTTAGAACATTTCCTTTCGGTAGATGCTTTTGAAGATGAGAATTTCATCACTAAAAAATACTTGAAATTTTGTCAAGGATTTGCTAAAGATGTTGTTTTTCCTGCCGAAGACAAAAAAGAAGAAGTAATGTTTATGAATCGTAGTGTGAATTATTTTGCTAAAAACGACCAATTTGAAGAAAGCAATTTCTTGAATGAAGTTTTAGACAATCCAGATTTACTTCCTGAGTTTAAAAACTATAAAGTTGATAAAGGCGAGAAATACAGCATCGAAGACGTGACTTCATTTCCTATTGCCAATTCAGCAGTTACTGACGCTAGAAAATCGATTAGAAACGTGATTAGCCTTGACACCCAAATTCAAATAAAAATGGATTTCATCAATCCAGAAAGTGCTGAAAAATATGTAGAAAAAGGCTGGGACGAAGAAAAACAAATGTATTATTACCTAGTTTATTTTAATAAAGAAGTAAAAAACTAGTATTGAAACAATTATAAAAAAGCCGAGAAAATTCTTTTTCTCGGCTTTTTATTTTTAGTTTATCTCAATATTTGGGCAGCGTGAGCCTTAGTTTTAACATCCGAAATTACCTCATCGATAATTCCGTTTTCATCAATTACAAATGTAGTTCTGTGAATTCCATCATATTCTTTTCCCATAAATTTTTTGGGACCCCAAACTCCAAAAGCTTGAATCACCGATTTATCTTCATCTGCCAATAGCGGAAATGGGAAATCATATTTTTCTTTGAATTTAGCTTGGGATTTTGCCGCATCGGCACTAACTCCTAAAAGTTCATAATTATTCGCTTGGAAACGCTCAAAATTGTCTCTCAAATCACAAGCTTCAGCGGTGCAACCTGGAGTATTTGCTTTTGGATAAAAGAAGACCACTAATTTTTTTCCTTGATAATCAGCTAATTTATGTGCATTCCCGTCTTGATCAAGTGATGAAAAATTGGGCGCTTTGTCACCTTTTTTTAATGTTGTCATATTTTGAGTTTAGAAGTTTAGGAGTTTAAAAGTTTAGTTATTAAATTGTACCCAAAATTAAACTAAAATGACGAAACCTGAACGTGTAACGTTTGTTATAAATACGTTAAAAGACTTATATCCAGAAATTCCAATTCCTTTAAATCACAAAGATCCTTATACTTTACTGATTGCTGTTTTGCTTTCAGCTCAATGTACTGATGTTCGTGTTAACCAAATTACACCTTTGCTTTTTGCCAAAGCAGACAATCCTTATGATATGATTAAAATGTCGGTTGAGGAAATAAAAGAAATTATTAGACCTTGTGGTTTATCGCCAATGAAGTCAAAAGGAATTCACGGTTTATCTCATATTCTGATTGATAAACACGATGGGAAAGTGCCCCAAAGTTTCGAAAGCCTAGAAGAATTACCAGCTGTGGGTCATAAAACAGCAAGTGTAGTGATGTCTCAAGCTTTTGGA
>NZ_JAQTPQ010000088.1 GCF_028712645.1 Flavobacterium sp.
AAAAAGCCTTTTGGAAGCCCCAAATCGGTGGTGGAATATTTGGGGAGATATACCCATAAAAAGCCATCAGCAATCGTAGAATCAAGGGAATTGACAATGAGAACGTGACTTTTGATTACAAAGACTATCGAATGGCGGGAGTCAAAAAACAAATGACACTTACACACGGGGAGTTTATCAGACAGTTTTCCTTGCATATTTTGCCCAAGCGATTTGTAAAAATCCGTCATTATGGTTTTTTGAGTAGCACTTGGAAGCGTCAAAAGCTACAACTTTTGCAGGAAAAACTCCAAGTGAAAGTACTGGAAAAAGCAGAAAAGAAGCCTTTTTTGCCCAAGTGTCCTTGTTGCAAAACAGGCAATTTGCATCGGATAGCGGTTTTTGACCAGCGTGGTCCACCGGCTTGGTATCTTGGCGGTAGCCAAAGTTAAAGTCCCTGTCCCGCTAATTAGCGGGACAGGTAAGGGATTTTATGCCCAAAAGTGAAGGAAAATACGAAAAAACCAAACTGAAACTGCTCCAAAAAAAAAGAGGCACACTTGCCTCTTGAAATTCTTTCTAAAAACTTTACGATAACTCCATAGTGTTAACGGCAGGTATTCCGGTTCCGTTCAACACGCGTTTCATTGTTGGTGCTGCGCACGCAACGAAACCCTTAGCTGTTACCGGTAGTCGTACTTTTTGTCGTATTTATAGGTTATTTCGGTATTAACCAAGTGGGGGTTTTTTCTAAAAAAAGTCCGCTAATTATAGATTTACTTATTGAAAATGGATTGACACACTCAAACTCATCAGGTGCTTTTTTTAGTTCTATAGAGGAGAAAAATAAAATGTATGATGCCATAAAAACTCCAAAATATGTAAAATCTGGTTTGAATCAAGAAACCGCTATCGAAATTCATAAATTATTAAATGAAGCGATAGAAAAAAATCAATTATTTACTAATTCTGAATTGACACTTGTTGAATTAGCCGAAAGCCTAGAAGTGAATCCTAACTATTTATCACAAGTGATAAACACTTTTGAAGAAAAAAATTTTTATGATTATATCAACTCCAAAAGAGTGGAATTGTTCTTAAAACTTGTTGCAATTCCCGAAAATAAAAAATATACAATACTTTCTCTTGCATTTGATTGCGGTTTTAACTCAAAATACTCATTCAATAAACACTTCAAAAAAATAACCAATCAAACACCTTCTGAATATCTAAATTCGTTAAAAATTAATTTTTCTTAAAGTAGCAAAGCTAACCAATTCTCTTCGGATTCTTTATCTAATTATAGGTTTGCAAACTTGAAACCTTATTTAAAGTAATCCATTTTCACTCACAAAATTCATTAATTCAATAATGTTTTTTACTTGAAACTTTATTAACATATTCCTTCTATGAGTTTGAATTGTTAGAAAACTCAAAAATAAAATATCAGCGATTTCTTGGGTAGATTTTCCCTTTTTTATCAATTGAAGAATTTCTCTTTCCCGTAGGGTGAGTCTAGGTATGGTTTTTAAATCACTTAAATTAGGTTGGCTAATTATTTCTAAAACTTCATTACTAAAAGCTAATTGACCTCGTGTTGCATTATTAATACAGTTTCTAAATTCATCTAAAGAAGCACTTTTTAAAAGATAACCATTAGCTCCATTTTTTATCATTTGAAAAATAATACTCCTTTCAGATTGACTACTCATTGCCAAAATTATAATTTTCGGGTATTGTTTTTTAATCTTAAGGCAAATATCAATACCGTTTGAGTCTGGTAAAAAAATATCCAACAAAAGGATATCTAATTTATCTAAATCATAATACTCAAAAAGTCCTTTTCCCGAATTAAAACATTCAACAATCCTAATTGTTTCAATATTTGATAATAAAATTTTCAAGCCTTCAATAACGATGGGATGATCATCAACTATTGCAAAATTATATTTTTTATTCATTTTAAATTTAGTCTAAAATTAGCTCTATATTAATACTAGTTACAGAATTCTTAGATGAATCTATAGACAATTTTCCTTTCATAAGTACAATTCTGTTTTTAATATTTTTTAACCCTAGTCCTGAAAAATTTTCAATATTGCCTGAATTAAACCCAACACCATTATCTTCAACAGTAATTAAAAACAGATTTCCATTTTGACTACATTCAACAATAATTTCTGTACAATTTGAATGTTTTAAGGCATTGTTTATCAACTCTTGAATAATTCTAAAAATGGTAATTTGATTACTTTCAGAAATCGTTTTTTGAATCTCATTTGATATAAAATTAATTGTAACCTTATTGGTTTCTAGCGAATGGCATAAATCTTTTAAGGCAAGTTCAAGGCCTAATTTCAGAAGGGTTTCTGGTAATAAATTAAACGAAACTTGACGCAACTCAATAATTGCATTATTAAGCATTTGTGATATATCTTCAAAATTATCAAAAGAGGATTGACTAAGCTTCATTTTTAAGGCGGATAATCGACTGCCAATCCCATCGTGTAAATCTCTTGCAATCCTTTTCCGTTCTATCTCTTCTCCATTAATCATTGCTTGCATAACTTCATTCTCTTTTTGATTTTTTAGAAATGAAATACTTTGATTGTAATTTATTTCTTTTTCAACGGTTAATTGTTTTTGAGTTCTAGAATTTCTCCATAGAAAATAAACAGAGAGAAGTAAAACAAATGACAAAAGGCTAATCAATATAATATATAATCTAGTGTTTTCGGCAGCAAGAATTGCATTACGATTATGATGCTCTAATTCTTTGATTTTCTTTTCATTTTCAACTTTGTTAAATTTTGCTTCCAATAGTAATACTTGATTTTTTGACTGACTTTGAATAATGCTATCATTCATAACTGTATATTTTTCAATATACTTAAAAGCATTTTTATAATCACCTAATTTATAATAAGTTGTAGAGGCTTCTTTGTAATAATCTTTCTTTTCTTGTGCTAATAATTTTCCGTTTTTAATCAATTCCAGTAAAATTGCATTGGCTTCAGCATATTTTTTTTGCTCGAAATAAGTTTGATATCTAACAAATTTACATCGATTTATGCTATACAAATCATTATTGTATTGACTAACTTCTATTCCTTTTTTATAACTTTTTAATGCCAATTGATATTTTTTTAATTTCTGATAATACAACCCATCCGAATAATAATACAACCCGTTTAAATTGGATGTTGGATAATTTTTTAATATTAAAAATGCTTTATTCAACAAGTCTCTCCCTTCACTATAATTTTTCAGGTAGATTAAATTTTCAGCAGCTACAATATATAATTCTATTTTGGTCTCTAGTAAAATTGGAGAGGATGTATTTGCCTTTTCTATTTCTACAATAGCTTTTCTAAAATAACTATTCGCTTTTTCCCGGTCTAAAATATTCATCAACGCTATAGCAACAAGTTTATACTGATCTGAAAGAATTTCTGAATTTTTTGATTGTATTGCTGCTGGTATAGCAACTTCTACAATCAATCTCATTGATTCTTTTTCATTATCTTGCATCTGCCTTACTAGAGAAAGGTTTTGGGCAAGAATAGCCTGCATCTCATAACTGGAAATGTGTTTGTATTTTTTAATCTTATTTAATGTTATTGTAATCTCTTTTGCATAACGCTCAACATCTCCTTTGATATAAAAATCCAAGGCATTAAAATAGCCTGATAAGTCTTTTAAATAAGGATATTTATTAGAAAGTGAATTGCCCAATTGCAAATAAGCATAGAAATTACTTGTGTCTTTATTTCTAAGATATAAACCACCAATTTTATAACTATATATACATTTTAAACTATCATTTTTAGTTGTTTTTATAATGGTAGTTATGCTGTCAATAAATTGGCTTTTATCATTCAATGAATTAAATCGTTGCGAATAAATCGATTTTGAAAGTAGAAATAAAATTAATATCCAATGTAACTTTTTCATTATTTGTAAAGATTAAATAGTAAAAATAATTAGGTTGTACTTTCAAATAGTATATAAAAAACATAAACTCATATTCCCAACTTTGAAATTAAAATTTATTATGCAAATAACTAATTTTAAATTAAACAAAAACTACTTGTAATCAGGTAATTTTTAGCTTTTTATATAGGTTCATTATTCATATTTTTTTTTTACTTCTACATTTGTAAATCAAATTAGTTCAAATTTCAAAAATATGATTTATCAAATAGGCTTTGTTATCACTTTTTTTTTAGCATTTCTTTTATTAAGTAAAAGCCACAAAACTATGGCTGACAAAATTTTGTTTTTTTGGTTCATAATCATTGGTTTTCACCTTTTCTTATTTTATCTCTACTACAATAAAATAGATTCAGAATACCCCTATTTATTGGGAATTAATATACCTTTACCCTTATTTCACGGTCCATTTTTATATTTATATACCAAAGCTATTACCAATCAATTAAAAAATTGGAAAATAAATTTACTTCATTTTTTACCAGTAATTATTTCCTATTTATTGCTGATCGATTTTTTTCAATTATCAGACAAAGAAAAAATTTTGATATTCGAAAATCAGGGCAATGGTTTTGAAAATATAATCAATATAATAATAGTCGCCATTTTTTGCTCAGGAATTATTTATGTTTTTTTATCAATACAAGCAACTAGAAAACATAAAAAATCTGTATTAAATCAATTTTCAAACAACGAAAAAATAAATATATCTTGGTTGAATTATCTAGTCTACGGAATTGGTATTTCTTGGCTTTTTGTTATATATGGAAATGATGAAATACTATTTACTGTGGTTGTTTTATTTGTCATCTTCATTGGCTATTTTGGAATCAACCAAGTAGGAATTTTTACAAATACAGATTTGTTAAAATTAGAAACCGAATCCATTTTTTATACTTTTACAGAGCCTACTTTTAACTCATATATTGTTGAAGATAAAGTTCCAAATAATCAAAAATACGAAAAGTCTGGTCTAAAGCAAGAAACAGCTATTGAAATTCATAAATTATTGTGCCAAAAAATTGAAAATGAAAAATGGTTTACAAATTCTGAATTGACACTTTTTGAATTAGCTCAAAATTTAAATGTATTGCCAAATAAATTATCACAGGTGATAAATACTTTTGAAGGCAAAAATTTTTATGATTATATTAATTCTAAAAGAGTTGAATTATTCCTAAAACTGGTAGAAAATCCCGAAAATAGAAAATATACCATTCTTTCACTTGCATTTGATTGCGGTTTCAATTCAAAGTCCTCATTCAATAAACACTTTAAAAAAATCACTAATCAAACCCCTTCTGTATATATAAATTCATTAGAAAACAGATTGAAATTTCAAAAAAATGAAAACGAAATGCATTCTGTTTAATTTATAATATTTCCTTTCAAAATGGAGAATTCAATTCTTTCGAATCTATAATCAATTAGGATTTAGCCTTTTTTAAAATATAAATTCTTTCTCCACTTGAGGTATCATTAATAATCAAATAATTTCCAGATACTTTGAACATAAAAAACTCAATAATCGAAGTTCATATCCTGAATTAAAGAATTAACATAAGACTTTATTGATGTTCAATATCCTCAAAATTTTAAAAAGCCATAGACAAATTTTTTGAACAGAATATTCAGGCAAACTGAGAATAGATTGTAAAAGAAATGTCTAAAATAAAATTATTTTTTGAACACTTTATTAACTTAAGTGAACGAATTGAGAATTGTATCCCCTATAACTTTGCAAAAAAATTGAAAATCAAATGCTCTTTTTAGTCTATTCATCTTTTATTGTTTTTGACTAATAAATCTACATAATCCTATTTGAATGTAAAATAATAAATCTAAAATAAACAGTGGAACTAATTATAATTTTTTGAATACTAATTTGAAATGTTAAAAAATTAAAACCCCTTGCTTTCAGTTTTGCTTTGACCATTTTTCACAAATTATTAAGGTTAAATAAGTATCAACCTACACGCAAGGTCGAAAAACTGAATTTGTTTAACAAATATTGCCATAATATAAAATTTCTAAATACATATGATGAAAATTACTAAAACCGTGAATTCAGCAGTTCAATTAATTTTGGCTGTTGCCCGATCTAAACTAAAAAAGTACACTAAAGTTACTAAGAGTGAAAATTATGTTTTAAACAACCAATATTTTACTGATTCTTTTGAAGTGATACCATTTTTAATTCCACTTCACTATAAAATATATTTTAATAAAACATTCTTTATCAATAACAAACTAAACAACTAATTTATGAAATCAAAAACTAAAATATTTTTAACACTGTTTATTGCATTTTTTATGCAACTTACTTTCTCACAAGAAAAAACAATATCAGGTGTTGTTTCTGATAATGCAGGATTGCCTTTACCTGGTGTGAGTGTATTAATAAAAGGAACCCAATCTGGAACTCAAACAGATTTTGATGGAAAATACTCTATCAAAGCAAAAACAGACCAAATCTTAATATTTAGTTATATTGGGATGAAAACTCAAGAAATTACGGCTAATTCTCCTACTGTCAACGTCAAAATGACAAGTGATGCAGTAGAACTAGAAGGGGTTGTAGTAACAGCCTTGGGGATAAAAAAATCTGAAAAGGCTTTAGGTTATGCAACATCTAAAGTAGCAGGAGAAGAGTTCACTAAAGGGGGTAACCAAAATCTTGTCAACTCATTAAGCGGTAAAGTCGCAGGAGTTCAGGTAATTGCTTCTGGAGGTTCTCCAGGACAGGCAAGTAGATTAGTTATTCGTGGTGGAAATAAATCTTTAACAAATAATAACCAAGCTCTTTATGTAATAGATGGAATTCCTATTACTAATGCCAATGATGGTAACAGTAATACAGTTACAGGAATTGCATCTCCCAATAGAGCCGCTGATATTAACCCAAATGACATCGAAACTATTACAATATTAAAAGGAGGTACAGGTGCAGTATTATATGGCAATAGAGGTTCCAACGGTGTAATTGTAATTACCACAAAATCGGGTAAGGGTAAATCTGGATTACCAGTTATTGAGTACACCAGTCAAGTTGCATCTGATGAAGCTCTTGTTCTTCCTGATTATCAAACTGAATTTGCTCAAGGTTCAAATAATGTTACTTATGCCGAAGGTACTTCAAGATCATTTGGACCAAGAATCACAGAACAAACCGTTAATAGTACCGCTGCTGGTGCTGCTCTTGGACTCGGACCTCAACCAATTCAATTAAAAGCGTATGACCCTAGAAAAGAATTTTTAAGAACAGGATTAACTTACAATAACAACATTTCTTTAAGTAATTCTTCTGAAAAATTCAATATGTTTGTTTCATTAGGTCAATCAAAACAAACCTCAATAATTCCAAACCAAGAATTTGGAAAATTTAATGGTAGATTTAATGGGGCATATAAGTTTAGTGACAATTTTAACGCAGGTGTTAACATATCTTATAATGAATCTGATGGAAATATTCCTTTTACTGGTCAAGATGGAAACAATCCAATTTTTGCTTTATTCCATACACCAGTAAGTTGGAATTTGACAGGTTATGGATATCAAAGACCTGACAATGGAAAGCAAATTAATTTTAGAGGTGGATCTTTTGATAATCCATTATGGAGTGTTAATAAAAACTCTACAGTAAGCAATAGTAAGCGTTATATTTCAAGTGTTAATTTTGATTTCAAAACTGCTGAATGGTTAAAATTCTCTTATCGTCTTGGACAAGATAACCTCATAGACAATAGAAAAATATTTAGAGATATATATACTGGTGGTAAACCCTTAGGCTACCTTTCATTTGACGATTTAACACGTGAAGAATTAAATTCAGCCTTAACAGCTACACTAAATAAAAAAATCACCGAAAAAGTAGAAACTACTTTAATTATAGGTCAAGATTATAATGAAAGAAAATTTTCGAATAGTGTCATAACTGGAACCGAGCTTGTTTTGCCATCAATACAGAACACAAATAACATTAAAACTTTTGCCCCAAGTTATAGAGAGATAAGCAGAAGAACTTTGTTCGGTTTATTTGGTGATTTTTCTATCAGTTATAACGATTATTTATTTTTAAATATTGTTGGCAGAAATGAATGGAGTTCTACCCTGCCTGAAAATAATAGAAGTTTCTTTTACCCTGGAGCAAGTACCTCATTTGTGTTTTCAGATGCCTTCAATTTGAAAGGGGATGTTTTAAATTACGGAAAAATTAGATTAGGAGCATCAAAAACAGGTAGAGATGCAAATGTTTATCTTACTGAAGCTACATACAGTCAGGGTGTTTTTGCAGATGGTTTTACAGATGGAATTACTTTCCCTTTTGGAGGATTAGCAGGTTATACAAATCAAAATACAATAAGCAATGCAAATCTAAAACCAGAGTTTACCACTGAATATGAGGTGGGTTTAGATTTAAAAATGCTTAAAGACAGAATTGGTCTTGAGGCAACTTATTTTAAAAACATAAACACTGATGGAATTATTCCTCTTGATATTTCTCCTGCCGCAGGCGCTACCCAAACAATTATTAACAGCGGAAAAACAAGTTCTAAAGGTATAGAATTATTATTTAGAGTTACCCCGATTGTTACAAAAGATTTCAAATGGGATATTAGCGTCAATTTCAGTAAAATTAAATCAAAAGTAGAAGAAACATATCCAGGTGTAGATAAGATATTTTTAGGTGGTTTTGATGGAAACCCTGCAATTTTTGCAGTAAAAGGAGAAAGATATGGTTCAATTATTGGATCTGCTTATGCTAGAAATGATGAGGGAAAAATACTGGTTGATGATGATGGATATCCCATCTGGGAAGACGGTATAAACCTTGGTTATGTTGAACCAGATTGGACTGGAGGCATTAGCACAAATTTGACATATAAAAATGTTTACTTGTCTGCTTTAGTCGATGTAAGAAGAGGAGGGTATATGTACAGTGGTACTGAAGAACTTTTAGATTTCTATGGTGTATCAGCAAAAACAGCAAATCGTGAAGAAGATTATACTTTTCCAGGTGTTAATGCCACAACAGGAAACCCTAATAACGTAGTCTTAAAACGCAATGCAACTTGGTATGGGAATGCCTATCCTAACGAAGAATATGTTTATGAAAATAATTGGATTAAATTAAGAGAAGTAACATTAGGTTACAATTTCAAACTGACAAATTCAAAAACTATTAAGGCTTTAAACATAGGCCTTTATGGTAGAAATCTATTTCTTTGGTCTGAAATTCCACACGTTGATCCCGAATCAAGCTCCTTCGGAACTGGTAATGCACAAGGAGTGTCAAGATTCGCTTTCCCAACTACAAGAACTATTGGCTTCAATTTAAAAGCACAATTCTAACTAAAAATACAAAATGATCATGAAAAATTATATTAAAAAAATGATAACAAAGTTTTATTTCTTGGGATTTGGAATTTTAAGTTTTCTAACTATTTCCTGTGAAAATGAACTGAACATCAATTCAGATCCAAACAACTCTACAAAAGTTCCTATTTCAACTTTATTGACAGCTTCTGAAGTTAGTATTGCATATACTCTTGGAGGGGATGCAACAAGAATACCAGCAAGTATTGTTCAGCACTATGCAGGACATAGAGGTCAACCACTTGAATATGCACAATATGATATCACACCATCATCTACAGATGGATTATGGAAAAGTTCTTATGACGCTTTATATGATTTAAAATCAATTGAAAAAGAAGGGACTAAATCAAACGATATGGTTTATGTAGGAATCTCTCAATTATTACAGGCCTATACTTTTAGTGTTTTAACTGACGTATTTGGTGACATTCCTTTCACTCAAAGCTTGTTAGGATCGTCAAATATTACACCAGCTTATGACACCCAAGAAAGCATCTATACTGCCCTATTGGCTTTGATTGACAAAGGCATTAATAATGTTAAACTAAATGCGGGTAAGAAGCCTACAAATGATGATGTAATATATGGCGGTAATATTATAAAATGGGAAAAGTTTGGTAATTCTCTAAAATTGAGGCTTTATAATCATCTTAGCAAAAAAAATCCAACACAAGCACTAGCATTTTTAAATACTAATCCTTCCTTAATTTTATCTAATACAGATAATGCAAAGGTTAATTTTGTCGATAATGCAGCTAATGCAAATCCAATTTATCAATTTGATGTATTATCAGGTAGAAAAGATAATGCTGTTTGTTCTACTATTGTCAATAAGATGAAATCACTTAATGACCCTAGAGTTCCTGTTTACTTCAATCCAGTCGCAAACAATAGTGCTGGACAAGCGGGTAAATATCTTGGTAATATACCAGGTGGGGATACTGATGATTCAGGAGAAAATTTGTTTTCACGAGTAGGTTCAGCATATGCATCTGTTGACTCACCTGTAATGTTTATAAGTGCTGCAGAGGTAAACTTTATTAAATCTGAAATTTATTTTAGAGCAAATGATTTAATAAATTCAAAAGCTTCCTATGAGAATGCCATTACATTAGATTTTAGTAGCATAGGTGTCATTGGAATTAATACTTATCTATTAGATTCTCAAGTAGCCTTCGACAATACGTTATCAAGAATAATGGAACAAAAATGGATAACAATGTTTCAATCTTCGTATGAATCATTTGTTGATTGGAGAAGAACTGGATTTCCTGTTTTAACCCCTCCAATTACGAATAGAACAAACAGTGTAATTCCTAGAAGACTTTCCTATCCACAAATAGAAATTAATGTAAATAATAAGTCATTATCCGATGGTCCTGGAATTCCAATTCCATACCAAACACTAAAAACAAGAGTTTGGTGGGATGTTCAATAATTTTTTAAAATAAATGCTAAAACCACCAGCAAAATACTGGTGGTTTTTTTATAAACAAACTACACCGTAACAAAGCCTTGAGATATTAGTAAAACACAAATTCATACAGACAAAAAATCCATGAAAATCTGTGAATTATGTAGCAAAAAAAACAGTAAAACTTCAAAGAATTAACCCAGAAGAGTATAAAATGATTTTAATGTTACTACAAAATCAACCACTTATATAAAATTCAATCAACCTTAACTTTTGAAAGTAAT
Organism: Flavobacterium sp.; assembly: GCF_028712645.1. Lineage (GTDB taxonomy): Bacteria > Bacteroidota > Bacteroidia > Flavobacteriales > Flavobacteriaceae > Flavobacterium. Next base: position 11,050 of record NZ_JAQTPQ010000088.1, read on the forward strand.
GATTCAAATTTAAGAACAAGGAGTTTAATTTCACTGATTTTAAAACAACTCTAAATTTCCCAAACTATACTCAATTTAGTTTTAACAGAAAATTTAAAAAAAAGTGTGATTTTGATTGAGAATTTTATTTGCTTTGATTGATGACATTTTACTAATAATGAACAACTTAACAGTTATGCATGAAATTAATTTAATTTATTCTTTCACGCAACCTTTTCACAATTCCAGCATCTTGTAAATAAAACAGAACTTTAAATATATTTATTATGAAAAATTTAGTATTGTGTTTAGGATTGGCTCTTTCTTTTATTGCCTCAAGTTGTAGCCTTGACAATTGGTCCTCAAAAGATGAACCCCAAATTAATTCGAGTTGGATTCTAAAAAACACTTCTGGAGGAATTGCTGGAATTAATGATAATTTTAATAATGGAGATGTTATATGGGATTTTAATAGATCTAATCAGACTCTAACAGTAACAAAAAAGGTAAATACAACTGGATCAGGAATCCCCGCAGGAACATATTCTTATACCTTAAAACAGGAAGGCAAAACCTCCTTAATAGAAATCAAACAAGTAGATGTAGTTTATACAACATTAACCTATGAATTTCTTAACGAAAATGGAGTCGTCTTCAAGGATGAAGCATTAGCAGATGGTTTTCAATACACCTTTGTGAAAAATTGTGGAGAGACAATTTTTTGCACCCTAGAAGCTGTAGCAGGAATAAATGTATATGTAAAATTAGGAAACTCAAATTCAACAACAACAGATGGAGTTACAATAGTAGCTAAAAGTGGCAATTATACAGAAACATTGATGCCTTTTCCAAACAACACTAATCCGTCTTTCGCTGGCGCTTATGAAAAAGCAGCAACTTATATTATAACAGTTTCAAAAGCTGGTTATAAAACATACACTTCGGGGCAAATTACAGTTACTAGCGATTGTTGTCACGTGATACCACAAACCATAAATATCGTTTTGCAACCCAACTAGTTTTAGAAAATCATTACCAAAATCATTAAACTACTAAAAAACCATAAGCCTTTTGAGTACCGATCAGCTCATAAACGGATGTAAAAAAAACGATATAAAAGCCCAAGAACAGTTGTATAGAGAGTATTCTCCAAGACTGTTTTCGGTTTGCTTGAAGTATTCGCGCAACTATGCGGAAGCTCAAGATAATCTTCAAGATGGCTTTTTGCTAATTTTTAAAAAAATTGAACACTATTCGTTCAAAGGTTCTTTTGAAGGTTGGATGAAAAAAGTGCTCATAAATCATATTCTTCAGCAGTATAGAAATGAAGTTTTTTTGAGTGTAGTTGAGGATACTATTATTGAAGAATTTGAAGTGGATATTGAATATGAAGACATCTCAATTGAATATTTAATGAAGATTATTCAGGAGTTACCTGATAGGTATCGATTAGTATTCAATTTGAATGTTATAGATGGCTATACACACCAAGAAATAGCAAAAATGTTAAACATAAAAGTAGGCACTTCAAAATCAAATTTACACAGAGCAAGAATGATTTTGAAAGACAAAATTGTAAATAATTCAAATAAAATTATAACTATTTAAAAATGGAATACATAACAAATATTTTCCTGTTTTCAGTTCAACAAAGCTTGATTACAAAAATTAGAGACGACAACATATTTAACACAACTTAATTTTCAAGAAACAAAGTTTAAATCATACAATTTCAATTAAAAATCAATTATTAAAAACAAATTTAAAACAAAAAATGAAAAATTTAAAAATCACAGCATTAGCATTAGTAGCCATTTTAGCGTTAGGATCTTGTGACAAAGACGACGATAAACCAGTAAATGGAAGAGAGTCAATAACAACCGTTACAGCAATATATACTCCAGTAGGAGGAGGAACAGCAATTACATTAAACTCTAAAGATTTAGATGGAGATGGGCCGAATGCTGCAGTTGTAACTGTTTCGGGTAATTTTGCAATGAACAAAACTTATAACGGTGTTGTAACATTTAAAAATGAAGCAGCAAATCCTGTCAAAGACATTACACCAGAAATCACTGCTGAAGGTAAAGAACACCAAGTGTTTTATCAAAAAACGGGAACATTACCTTCTGTTACATACGGAACAGCTACAAATAACCTTGATTCTAACGGAAAACCAGTAGGCTTGCAAAGTGT
>NZ_JAQTPQ010000089.1 GCF_028712645.1 Flavobacterium sp.
AAAAAACCATCGTCTAAAACTTGAAGCAACATATTGAAAACATCGGGATGCGCTTTTTCTATTTCGTCTAAAAGCAAAACACTGTAAGGTTTACGTCGAATTTTTTCAGTTAATTGTCCACCTTCTTCATAGCCAACATATCCCGGAGGTGCTCCAACTAATCTTGAAATTGCGAATTTTTCCATATATTCACTCATATCAATTCGAATCAATGCGTCTTCAGAATCGAATAATTCTTTGGCCAAAACTTTAGCTAATTGGGTTTTTCCAACACCAGTTTGTCCCAAGAAAATGAAAGAACCAATAGGTCTATTTGGATCTTTCAATCCAGCACGATTTCTTTGAATAGCACGTGAAATCTTCATCACGGCTTCTTTCTGACCAATCACCTTACCTTCAATAAGTTCAGGTAGTAAAGCTAATTTATTACTTTCAGTTTGTGCAATACGATTTACAGGGATTCCTGTCATCATCGAAACCACGTCGGCAACATTATCTTCGGTAACTTCAATACGATTATTTTTCGAATCTTCTTCCCATTGTTCTTGTGCCACGGCTAAATCTTTTTCGATGCGTTTTTCGTCATCTCGAAGCTTAGCGGCTTCTTCATATTTTTGTTTTTTAACTACGGCATTTTTTAATTCTCGAACATCCTCTAATTGTTTTTCTAGTTCTAAAATTTGCTCTGGAACATCAATATTGATGATGTGAACTCGAGAACCAGCTTCGTCCAAAGCATCAATAGCTTTGTCGGGTAAAAAACGCTCTGACATATATCGATCCGTCAATTTTACGCAAGCTTCAATCGCTTCTGGAGTATAAGTTACATTGTGATGGTCTTCATATTTATCTTTGATATTATTCAAGATGGTAATCGTTTCCTCAACCGAAGTTGGTTCAATAATTACTTTTTGAAAACGTCTTTCCAATGCGCCGTCTTTTTCAATATATTGTCGGTATTCATCAAGAGTAGTCGCTCCAATACATTGAATTTCGCCTCTTGCTAATGCAGGTTTAAACATATTGGATGCGTCAAGCGAACCTGTTGCTCCTCCAGCTCCAACGATAGTGTGAATCTCGTCAATAAAAAGAATGATGTCGTCATTTTTCTCTAATTCGTTCATCACAGCTTTCATTCTTTCTTCGAATTGACCACGGTATTTTGTTCCCGCAACAAGACTAGCAAGGTCAAGTGTAACGACTCTTTTGTTAAAAAGAATACGAGAAACTTTCTTTTGAATAATTCGTAAAGCCAAACCTTCGGCAATGGCAGATTTTCCAACGCCAGGCTCTCCAATCAATAATGGATTATTTTTTTTACGTCGGCTCAAAATCTGTGAAACGCGTTCAATTTCTTTTTCACGTCCTACAACTGGGTCTAGTTTGCCTTCTTCGGCCATTTCTGTTAAATCTCTCCCAAAATTATCAAGAACAGGAGTTTTAGATTTTTTGTTGGATTTGTTGGTAGGATTGTTAAAAGTTCCTTCTTTTAAACTGTCATCTTGTCCTGAATCTTCGTTATACGCATCGTTTCTAGGCAAGTTTTCTTTGAAATCTTCTTCGCTTGGTGTCATATTTAGATATTGTTCTTTAGCTGTGTCATAATCAATTTTCATTTTATTCATCAGCTTGGTTGTTGAATCATTTTCATTTCTTAAGATGCACAATAATAAATGTGCAGTGCTGATGGAAGTGCTGTGAAACACCTTTGCTTCGAGAAAAGTTGTTTTTAAAGCGCGTTCTGCTTGTCGAGTGAGGTGTAGATTTTTCTTTTCGTTATTGATTTCTACATTAGTGCTAGCAGGGCTTAAAACCTCTACTTTTCGGCGTAAATAATCTAAATCAACAGATAAATTATTCAATATATTAATTGCTTTTCCATTGCCATCTCTTAAAATACCCAGCATAAGATGTTCTGTCCCAATGAAATCGTGTCCTAATCGAAGAGCTTCCTCTTTGCTGTAAGTAATAACATCTTTTACTCTTGGTGAAAAATTATCATCCATAATATAATTGTAATTGTAAAGTAAATTTAGTGAATTAGTATTTGAAAAACAAAAATCGTTCCCTTTAAGAACTTATGTCAGCTAATTGACAAAAAAAGAATGGAAAAAACGTTAAATATCCCATAATTTATTAACTAAAAAATTAGTTTATTTTGTTAATAAATCATTGAAATTAGTATTGAATTGTTTGCTTAAAAAAATCAAAATGCCGTATATTAGCACGTTTTGAAACTAAAATAAATTTATTAAATATTACAACTTATGTCTGAAGGAGAAAAGTTAATTCCTATTAACATTGAAGATGAAATGAAATCAGCTTACATCGATTATTCGATGTCGGTAATTGTGTCAAGAGCACTTCCTGATGTTAGAGATGGCTTGAAACCAGTACATCGAAGAGTACTTTACGGAATGTATGATCTAGGAGTTACTTCAAAATCTGCCCATAAAAAATCTGCGAGAATCGTCGGAGAAGTTTTAGGAAAGTATCACCCACACGGAGATACTTCAGTTTATGATGCAATGGTTCGTATGGCTCAAGAATGGAGTTTACGCTATTTGTTAGTCGATGGTCAAGGTAACTTTGGATCTGTTGATGGTGATAGTCCTGCTGCAATGCGTTATACAGAGGCCAGAATGCGCAAAATTTCGGAAGAAATTATGGCTGACATCGAAAAAGAAACCGTTGACTTTCAACTCAATTTTGATGATACATTGTATGAACCAAAAGTAATGCCTACAAGAGTTCCTACTTTATTAATTAATGGAGCAACAGGAATTGCCGTTGGTATGGCTACCAATATGCCACCACACAATCTTACCGAAGTTATCAACGGAACATTGGCTTACATAGACAATAATGAAATTGAAATTGACGAATTAATGACTTATATCAAAGCCCCAGATTTTCCAACTGGAGGTACAATATATGGTTATGAAGGTGTTCGTGAAGCATTTAAAACAGGTAGAGGACGTATTGTTATTCGAGCTAAAGTCGGTTTTGAAGAAGTTGACGGAAGGGAATGTATCATCGTTACCGAAATTCCATACCAAGTCAACAAAGCCGATATGATTAAACGTACCGCTGATTTGGTTAATGAGAAAAAAATTGATGGAATAGCCAATATTCGTGATGAATCGGATAGAAATGGTATGCGAATCGTTTATATTTTAAAACGTGATGCTACACCAAACGTAGTTTTGAATACTCTTTATAAGTTTACTCAATTGCAATCTTCGTTTTCTGTAAATAATATTGCATTAGTAAAAGGTCGTCCACAAATGTTGAATCTAAAAGATATGATTCATTATTTTGTAGAACACCGTCACGATGTAGTGGTTCGTAGAACTCAGTTTGATTTACGTAAAGCACAAGAAAGAGCACACATCTTAGAAGGTTTAATTATTGCTTCTGATAATATTGATGAAGTTATTGCATTAATCAAAGCTTCAAAAAATACTGAAGAAGCTAGAGAAAAATTAATCGAAAGATTTAAATTATCAGATATTCAGTCTCGTGCCATTGTCGAAATGCGTTTGCGTCAATTGACAGGTTTAGAACAAGACAAATTAAGAGCAGAATATGACGAAATAATGAAGTTGATAGATCATTTACAAGCTTTATTGGATGACATCAATTTGAGAATTGCACTTATTAAGGAAGAACTTATAGAAATTCGTGATAAATATGGTGACGCTCGTCGTTCATTAATTGAATATTCTGGAGGTGATGTAAGTATCGAAGATTTAATTGCCGATGAGAATGTCGTAATTACTATTTCTCACGCGGGTTACATTAAACGAACCAATTTGTCAGAATACAAAACTCAAAATAGAGGAGGAGTTGGACAAAAAAGTGCAGGAACAAGAGATCAAGATTTCCTTGAAAATATGTTTGTGGCTACCAATCACCAATATATGATGTTCTTTACCCAAAAAGGAAAATGTTTCTGGATGCGTGTTTATGAAATTCCAGAAGGTAGCAAAACAGCAAAAGGAAGAGCCTTGCAAAACCTTATCAATATAGAAAGTGACGATAAAGTAAAAGCCTTTATTTGCACCCAAGATTTAAAAGACAAGGATTACATCAATAGCCACAATCTGGTTATGGTAACTAAAAAAGGTCAGGTTAAGAAAACTTCTTTAGAGAAATATTCTAAACCTAGAGTAAATGGAGTTGCCGCAATAACTATTAAGGAAGGCGATGAATTATTGGAAGCAAAATTAACCGATGGAAATAGCCAAATTATTTTAGCCGTTAAATCAGGAAAATTGGTTCGTTTTGAAGAAACTAAAACCCGACCAATGGGAAGAACCGCTTCTGGAGTTCGTGGAATTACATTAAAAGATGATACTGATGAAGTAATTGGTATGGTTACTGTTAATGATATGAATAGTGAAATTCTAGTTGTTGCTGAAAATGGCTACGGTAAACGTTCTAGCCTTGACGAATATAGAATCACAAATCGTGGAGGAAAAGGAGTTAAAACATTGAATATCACTGAGAAAACCGGAAAATTAATTTCGATAAATGCGGTTACTGATGCGGATGACTTGATGATTATCAATAAATCAGGATTGACAATTAGGATGGCTGTCGAGGATTTAAGAGTAATGGGGCGTGCTACACAAGGTGTCAAATTAATCAACATCAAAGGAAATGACTCTATTGCTGCCGTTACTAAAGTAATGAAAGATGACGTAGCCGAGGTTGTTGTTGATGAAGATGGAAATGTTGTAGAAACTGAAGCAATAGAAAGAGTTAAACCAGTTCTTGAAGTTCTTGAAGATGAAGGAACTGATGATGACGATGATGATTCAGAAGGTGATGATACCGAAGATGAATCTGAAGGAGAGAATGATGAAGACGATTCTGACGATGAAGAATAAAAATTAAGAATATAAATAATTATTAAACAAAAATAGAATATTATGAAAAGTAAATATGTAATACTAGCATCAGCATTATTGATATCAGTAGCTACTTTTGCTCAAAAAGATCAAATTAAAGCTGCCGAAAAAGCATTAAAAGGTGGTAATTCTCAAGAAGCAGTGACCATTCTGCAAGCTGCAGAAGCTGCATCGGCAACAGCTCCTGACAATGAAAAAGCACAGTTTTTCTTTGTAAAAGGAAATGCGTTGTTGGACTTGGCAAATAAAAAAGTAGAAGAAGGAAAAAATCTTTCACTAGCTGCTAAAGCTTACCAAGATTTATTAGCTGTTGAAAAAGCTTCTGGAAAAGATAAATATTCATCTCAAGCTACAACTTCAATTATTGACATTAAATACAAATTAATCAATAGTGCCATAGCTGATACAAAAAATGATAAACATTCTGAAGGCGGTCAAAAGTTATATGATGCTTATTTGTTAGACAAAAAAGATACCATAAACTTATATTATGCCGCTTCTACTTATGTAAATGCAAAAGATTATGTTACAGCTCTTAAATTGTATTATGATCTTAAAACTTTGAATTATTCAGGTAAAGGGACAAGTTATTTAGCAATGAATAAATTGACTAGTCAGGAAGATCCATTCAATACTGAAAAAGAAAGAGATTTGGCTGTAAAAATAGGAACCCACGAAAAACCTAAAACAGAAGCAATTCCTTCGAAAAGAGGTGAAATCTACAAAAATATTGCTTTGATTTTAGTTCAAGACGGAAAAACTGAAGAAGCCAAAAAAGCTATTTCTGATGCAAGAAAAGCAAATCCTGAGGATACTTCATTAATCTTGACTGAAGCCAATTTATATTTAGAAACTAAAGACTTTGAAACTTATAAAAAATTAGTGGGTGAGGCTTTAGAAAAAAATCCTAACGATGCTGATTTGGTTTTTAATTTAGGAGTGCTTAGCGCCAACGCAAAAAACCCAGTAGAAGCAGAGAAATATTATAAAAGGGTTATGGAAATAAATCCTAAATACATCAATGCTTATATCAACTTAGCAGCATTGAAACTAGAAGATGAGAAGATAATTATTGACGAAATGAATAAATTAGGAACTTCTGACAAGGATATGAAGCGTTACGAAGTGTTGAAAAACAAAGGTTTGATTTGTTTAGAAGTACCATTCCATATCTTCAAAAAGCAGTTGAACTTGAACCTGCAAATCTAGATGTTGCCAAAACACTTTTAAATGTTTATTCAGCATTAGAAATGACTCCAGAAAAAAATGCTTTGAAAGAAAAAATTAAAGCACAAGAAGCGAAAAACTAGTAACTTCTTTTAAAGAAAAAAACGTCCTGAGATTTTCAGGACGTTTTTTTTATATAATTTTTTTAATAACTCTAAGTTTGTGTGTGTGTTTATTGGCTTCGGCATTATAAATTCCCAGATGATCTAAACGATCAATTCTCACTTTTCCACTTGCGTGAATGATGTAATTGTCTTCCATAATAATACCTACATGTATGATATTACCTTCTTCATTGTCAAAAAAAGCCAAATCTCCAGGCTCACTTTCTTCAATAAAACTCAAAGGTTCTCCTTGTTTTGACTGTTGTGAAGCATCTCGCATTAATTTGTAGCCATTTAGTTTGTAAACCATTTGTGTAAATCCAGAACAATCAACCCCAAAAGGAGTTTTTCCTCCCCAAAGATAAGGTGCGTTTAAAAACATAAATGCGATACTTAATAGGCTATTTTTGGGTTTTATGCCACTAATTTTTGTTCCTTCAAAATTAAAACTTGATTTATTAATATCAGAATTATTCAAGAATGATAAAGAAGAACCTAAGGGAATTGGTAATAATAAATTATTTGGACCAGTAATATATTCTAATAAATCAGCATTTAATACAATGGCATCTTTTGATAATTGATCAAATTCTGATTCGGAAATTAATTGGTATTGTTTTGAATCTACCCATCCTTCATAATCGTCGTATTGCAATTTTATTTTAGACCATTGTTTGAATTGTTCTAGGATTTCAAAGTGTTCGCCAAACAAAACTTGAGAAACGATTTCACTTTTATCACTAGGTTCAATTCGAAGTGGGATTATAGCTAGATTACAAATTCCGAACATTTAGGCTATTTTAAATTTTGAATCATAAATATTAAATTCTTTCAATGACAATTGCCGAAGCTCCTCCGCCACCATTACAGATTGCGGCAGCACCAATTTTACCATTTTTTTGTTCTAAAACGTTAAGTAAGGTAACAATAATTCTAGCTCCAGAACAACCTAGGGGATGGCCTAAAGATACAGCACCACCATTCACGTTAATTTTATTGTTATCTAATTTAAGAATTTTTGCATTGGCTAAGCCTACAACTGCAAAGGCTTCATTAAATTCGAAATAATCTACATCAGTAACAGATAATTCCGCTTTTTCTAATGCTTTAGGAATTGCAATAGATGGAGTAGTGGTAAACCATTTTGGTTCTTGAGCAGCATCAGCATAACTTCGAATATATGCCAAAGGTTTTAATCCTAGAGATAATGCTTTTTCTTCACTCATCAAAACTATAGCTGCTGCACCATCATTTATTGTGGAAGCATTGGCAGCAGTTACGGTTCCATCTTTGGTAAAAACCGCATTTAATGATGGAATCTTATCTAGTTTTACATTAGTAAATTCTTCATCTTTAGAAACTATTATTGGTTCTCCTCTTCTTTGTGGAACGGCAACAGAAACTATTTCATTATCAAATTTTCCAGCTTCCCAAGCTTTTGCAGAACGCTCATAGGATTGAATTGCGAAGTTATCTTGATCTTCACGGGTAAATTTATATTCAGTTGCACATAAGTCAGCACAAACACCCATTGCATTATTATCATAAGCATCTGTTAGTCCGTCTTTCTGCATTCCATCAACCATTGTGGCAGGGCCAAATTTATAACCATTTCTCAAATGCATATAATGCGGAATTAAACTCATATTTTCCATTCCCCCAGCAACTACAATTTCAGCATCACCACAAAGAATTGCTTGAGTTCCTAGCATCACAGACTTCATTCCAGAAGCACAAACTTTATTGACAGTAGTACAAGCCACAGAATCAGGCAAACCTGCAAATAGGGCAGCTTGCCTTGCGGGAGCTTGACCCACACCAGCCTGAACAACATTTCCCATAAAGACTTCATCAACTAAATTTGGATCAAGATTAATTTTATCCAAAGCACCTCTTATAGCTACAGCCCCTAATCTTGGAGCACTGACAGTAGATAACCCTCCCATAAAACTACCTATTGGTGTTCTAACAGCAGAAACGATAACAACTTTCTTGTTCATAATATTTATGTGTCTTAGTTTGAAATGCGAATTTAATCAATTTGAACAAATACTAAATTACAAATTTGATATTATTGTGGTAATATTTGAGTTAATTTTCAATTATAATTTTTAAAGATTGATTTATTGCCAATAATCATTAAATAAATTAAGTAAACAATATTTTTGAATAGCTATGCATTTGATTGTTAATGTATTTAATTTTCTAATAAAAAAACATTAAAAAAAAGGCTTCAATTATTTGTAAAGTATAGAATAGAAAGTTACATTTGCAACCGCTTAAAAGGAATATAAGTTCTTATATTGGAGAGTTGCCTGAGTGGCCGAAAGGACATGTTTGCTAAACATGCGTATGGGAAACTGTACCAAGGGTTCGAATCCCTTACTCTCCGCTTTTTTTGCAATTCGGGTTGTAGCGTAGCTCGGTTATCGCGTCACGCAATGCGTGAAGACCGCAAAGTTCTTAAATTATTATTTTATTCGGGGTGTAGCGTAGCTCGGTTATCGCGCCTGCTTTGGGAGCAGGAGGTCGCAGGTTCGAATCCTGCCACCCCGACTGATTATTATATTAGTTTTACATTTAATATAATTATCAATGGACGCATAGCTCAGCTGGATAGAGCACCTGCCTTCTAAGCAGGCGGTCGAAGGTTCGAATCCTTCTGCGTTCACATTATAAACTATAAAAACCTCTAAATATTTTAGAGGTTTTTTTATGGCATTTTTTTTTAAAATTTAAAATTTCAGAAGTTCTCAAATATATTTTGAATCAATCCTAGAAATCCATAATTTAGAGCTATTATTAAATAATTCTAACCTTTATCTTCTTCTAAATTATTGTGAGCATCGCCACCAATACTGTAAATATTGTTTTCTTCATCTTCACTACCGATAGTCTCTTGTTTATCATCTAATTCTGCTCCTGGAATGTCTAAATCACCACCAGACATATCATCTTCAAAATCTTTTTGATTAAGTTCGTTTAAATTATTAATTTCAACTGGGATTTTCTTTTTAGAAATATCTTCAGGATTAATATCGATTTCTTTCTTTAATTGATTGTAAATATCCTCATTGGGTCGATATACAAGGGAATTAGGCAACTTATCTTTATTTTTCATTTTATAAATATTTTAATTGAGTTTAAATCACCTGTAAGTTAGTCAATTAAATCAAGATTTATACTAATCTTATTATAAAACAATATTGTTTACTTATCTAATTTAAAAAATTGTAAAAAGAATTTCAAAGTATTATTTTTTAATGATATCATCCAGAACGGCTTTTTCAGGATAATTAATCACTTTGAGTATGATTTCTTGATTTTTTGTAGTTTTCCCTTCGATAATATAAATTTTTCCGGAGCCTACTTTTATATTGCTATTATCAAAATCTACATCTCCATATTGCAAAGTGTTTTTTATATCAATGGTGTCAATCCACTTATCATTTAAGATTTGTGAAGCTTTCTCTGAATAATGGAAAGGTTTATTTCTTAAATCATTCAAAACGCGTGCATTTGGAAAATAATTACAGCGAGTATCTTTTCCACTAAAAATGGCAGCGACAACAAAAGAACCCATTATCAGTCCTAATAAATAATAGGCAAAACGGTGTGCAAATTTCATATAAGTAAAAAATTATTTGTTAGAGGTCAAATATGCTATCGCCTTTTTATTTATAGGTGTTTGTTTGTAACAACCTTTTTTTAGTGGCGATGTCATAAATTATTTTTTTGCCAAAGGTAAAATAAAGTTTATTTAAAACACGATTAAATTAATATCGTTATTTGGCAAATCAAACCAGTCACCAATGGCTTTATTAGTTAGGATTCCGTGGTATGAATACACTCCATTTTTAAGACCATTATCTCTGCGAATGGCGCTTTCAATTCCTCCATCTTCCCCAATCTGCAATAAAAAAGGGGTAATAATATTACTTATCGAAAGGGATGCTGTTTTTGAATATCTCGAAGGAATATTGGGTACACAATAATGCAAAACACCATTTTTCACATAGGTTGGTTTTTCGTGAGTAGTAACTTCTGAAGTTTCAAAACAACCACCTGTATCAATACTGACATCAACGATTACAGCTCCTTTTTTCATGTGTTCGACCATAGTTTCTGTAACAATGACAGGGCATCTTTCTTTACCTCGCATTGCGCCAATGGCTACATCACAACGTCTAAGCGCTTTTAATAAGGATTTAGGTTGGATAGTTGAAGTAAAAATTCGTTGGTTTAAATTGTTTTGTAATCGGCGAAGTTTTGTGATTGAATTATCAAAGACTTTTACATTTGCACCTAATCCAATGGCAGTTTTAGCAGCAAATTCACCAACAGTTCCTGCTCCAAGAATTACAACATCAGTAGGAGGTACGCCGGTTATGTTTCCAAATAATAATCCTTTCCCAAATTCATTGGTAATCATTAATTCAGCAGCAATTAAAATCGAAGCAATACCCGCAATTTCGCTCAATGCTTTTACGGCAGGATAAGAACCGTCTTCATCTTTTATATATTCGAATGCAAGTGCTGTGATTTTCTTTTTGGCTAAAGCCGAAAAATAGGTTTTTTTTATGGTTTTTAACTGAATAGCTGATAGGATAATAGCTTGAGGGCTTATCATTTCTATCTCAGCAATGCTTGGCGGTTCTACTTTTACAATCATTGGACAGCTAAAGACTTTTTTAGTGTCTTTTGTAATTTCGGCTCCAGCGTCAGCATATTCTTTATCTGAATAGCTTGAATTTTTACCCGCTCCAGCTTCTATCATCACTCGATGTCCCTGATAAGTTAATGAATTTACAGCATCAGGCGTTAGACAAATTCTACGCTCTTGATAACTATTTTCTTTAGGAATACCAATGAAAAGTTTGCTTTTAGATCTTGTTATTTCAAGCTTTTCTTCTTGAGGCAGCAGCTGTTGTTTTGTAAATGGAGTAATTGCCATTGTTTTCTATGAAATTAGTGGTACAATTTACGGAAAAAGATTAGAATCTGTTCATTATAGTATGATAAATTCAGTTTTCAGTCCCAGTTTTTACTTGTATTTAAAAACTGAAAACTGCAGCTAAAAACTAAGACTAAATAATTTTCTCCATTTTAATATTGGCTCTTTCATAAACGCCTTCCTCTAAAGGCACTTCTACAAAGCCAAATTTCTTATACAGATAAATAGCAGGTAATAATTTTCTGTTTGAATATAAAATAAGCTTTTTAATTGTTTTCTGTTTGGCGATTTTTAAGGAATGTTCCATAAGTTTTTGCCCGATTCCAAGTCCTTGAATACCATCGGTTACAGCCATTTTATTCAATTCGAAAGTGGTTTCGTCTATTTTTAATAAGGAAACCGTGCCTACAATTTTGTCATTGTATTTTGCGTAAAAAATCATTCCACCTTTGTCGATAATTTCGCCTTGAGGATCAGAAAGCACAAGTTCGTCTTTGGGTTCCACTCTGAAATGTTTTTTCAGCCATTCTAAATTTAAGATTTTTATTTCTTCTTTTAAAGAGGGTGAAAAGGGAATGATTGTTATTTTATTGTCTAAATTCATAGTGTTATAATTAACTTAATTTTAAAGAGCGTTTACTATCAGAAAGCAAGGTAATGGAAATTACCGAATGCGAATATGGAATGAGATTTTGAATTTTTTCGGCCCATTCGATAAAGCACCAATTGTCAGAATATAAATATTCATCGGCTCCCATATCCAAGGCTTCCAATTCATTATTTATTCTATAAAAATCAAAATGATAAACTATTTGATTGTTAGTTGTTTGATATTCATTAACTAAAGAATACGTCGGACTATTTGTCATCTCGTTTACCCCAAGTTGTCTTGCCAAAGCTTTTATCAAAGTTGTTTTACCAACACCCATTTCACCATAAAAAAGAATGACTTTATTCGGGTTTTGTTCCAAAATTTGCTGAGCAACTTCATTAATTTCGTCTAATGAAAAAGTGATTTCCATCCTTTAAAATGTTTGTGGTTTGTAGTTGTGGTAACTTAAAACTAATAATCGCTAAACTATAAAACGTTCTATTTTGGATTTAAAATTATAAAAGGGATAATCATTTCTTCTAAAGAAATTCCTCCATGTTGATAAGTGTTTTTGTAATAACTCACATAATGATTGTAGTTGTTTACGTATGCTAAAAACAAATCATTTTTTGCAAAAATATAAGAACTACTCATATTAATAGTTGGCAGACCTATTTTTTTGGGTTCTTTCACGGCATAAACATCTTTGTTTTCATAAGATAAACTACGTCCAGTTTTGTAGCGCAAATTGAGGCTTGTATTTTTATCACCAATCACTTTTGATGGGTTTTTTACGTTAATGGTTCCGTGATCTGTAGTTAAAATCAATTTAAATCCTAAATTTTGTGCTTGTTGGATGATTTCTAAAAGAGGAGAATTCTTAAACCAACTCAAGGTCAATGAACGATACGCTTTATCATCAGAAGCTAATTCTTTAACCACATCCATCTCGGTTTTTGCGTGCGAAAGCATATCTACAAAATTGTAAACCACCGTAACTAAATCATTGTTTTTTAATGTTTTAAAATTCTCGACCAGTTTTTTTCCTCCAGCCAAATTAGTGATTTTGAAATAATCTTGTTTGATATTTAACCCCAATCGTTTTAATTGAGCTGTCAAAAACTCGGCTTCATATAAGTTTTTACCACCTTCTTCGGGATCATTTTTCCAATATTGAGGAAACTGTTTTTCCATTTCAAGTGGCGTCAAACCTGAAAAAATAGCATTTCTTGCATATTGTGTTGCTGTTGGTAAAATGGCATAATAGGGTACTTCTTTTTCCAATTTATAATGATTGCCTACGACACTTTCGAAAACTTTCCATTGGTCGTAACGCAAGTTGTCAATGACAACAAATAAAATAGGTAGATCGGAA
>NZ_JAQTPQ010000335.1 GCF_028712645.1 Flavobacterium sp.
AATTCGGAATCGTAGGAAGTGATAAAAAACAACGCGGAACGGTTGAGAAAATAGCAACTAATCAGTGACAGATTGCTTCGTGCCTCTCAATGACACTCCTAATTTATAGCCCTTAACTCAATAAAATGGAAGTATTTTTTAGCCCTGATGCTTGGATTGCCTTATTAACATTAACATTTCTGGAAATCGTACTGGGAATAGACAACATTATTTTTATTTCGATTGCCACTGGAAAACTACCAGCTGAACAACGAAAAAAAGCAACTAAAGTGGGAATGTTTCTGGCTATGTTTATGAGAATTGGGCTTTTGCTAGGGATATCTTATCTTATCGCCATGAAAGAACCTTGGTTTTCAATTGATTTTAGCTGGTTTAACGCCCAAATTTCCGGTCAAAGTATTATCTTGCTTCTCGGTGGATTATTCTTGATTTATAAAAGCACGAACGAAATTCGTGAAAAAGTAGAAAACAAAGGAGGTGAAGAAAAAGAATTGAGCAAAGCTGCGGCAAAATCGTTTCAAAGTGTGATTCTGCAAATTATAATGATTGATTTAGTTTTTTCGTTTGATAGCATTTTAACAGCTGTAGGAATGACAAATGGCATTCACGGAGCCTTGTATATTATGATTACGGCTGTGGTTATTTCGGTTTTAATTATGATGCAATTTGCGGTTCCTGTAGGTAATTTTGTCAACAAGCATCCATCTATACAAATATTAGGATTATCCTTTTTAATCTTAATTGGATTTATGTTACTGACAGAAAGTGCTCATTTATCGAATGCACTCATTTTTGGAAATCATGTAACTCCAGTGCCAAAAGGGTATTTGTATTTTGCTATTTCTTTCTCGCTTTTAGTGGAAGTTTTAAATATGAAAGCCGCCAAGAAAAAGAATTAATAGAAGTATATTAAAATCAAAAGTCCTAAAGTTAAATATTCAACTTTAGGACTTTCTGTTTTTAGGACTCTTTCGACTTGAAACTAAAACAAAGTAGTTTGTCCGTCTTCGTCTAACTGAATCTCTTCATCATTAGCTGTTTCGACTTTTGTTTCGCCTTCAACTTCTAATTCTTCGGGAACAACCTCTTCAGGTTCTTCATAAGGCAAGGGTTCCAAAAGATTAACTTGCTTCAATTTATCGGTTGTTAATTGATTTCCGAGTGCTTTAAAACCTTTCACGGCAATGAAATTCTCAATATCAACCGTTTGATTTTCTTTTTGAACTCCTTTTACTTTTGCAAAAATCAATTCTGCCACAGGACGATAGTCAGTTGAAACAATTTCTAACTGTGATTTAGGATGTTCTGTGATGAAAGTTTCTTCCTTGTTTTCGTTTTCAACCAAGAAACGTTTCACGTAGTAACGCTCTTTTTCTCCATCAAAATAAATAGTAGAAATAGGTTTTTTGGGATGCCATTTTTCCAAAATAATCATATCTTCATCAAAATGTGTTGTCAATTCTGGAATAATTGTTTTTAATTTTCCTGATTGATTTATAATCAGCAATCTATCATTAGGTCTAAATTCTCCCAGCAATTCGCCTCTTGCTTCTACATTTAATTTTTGAACTGTGTCGTCAAACCAAATTTTCCTTGGTTTTAAAGTCGAAATTCCTTTTTCCTTAATTTCGATTTTTTTGATTGGATATTTAGTGACCAAATTCCCTTTCGAAGCGCGGCCTTTTATGGCAATATTGGCAAAATCCAAATCCCATTTCAGTTTTTTGATACTTCCTATTTGACGCAAGATAATCGTGATTACTTCGGCTTCTCCATTTGGATTACAAGTGAAATACAGGATTTGCGAACCTTTGGTTTCATTAGTCAAATCGTATAATTTATCTCTCGTAACTCCCGAAACATTAAAACGCTTGATGTAAGACGGCCCTGATTTTCCGTCACGATAAATCATATTGTAAATTGTGCGTTTGTCACTTTTATCAAAAACCGCAACGTGAATGATGTCTTTACCAACGAATTTTTTGTCATCGACTTTGCAAATCATCATATTCCCATCTCGAAGAAAAACAATTACATCATCTATATCTGAACAATCAGTTACATATTCATCTTTTTTCAATCCCGTTCCAATGAAGCCTTCTTCCCTATTTACGTACAATTTTGTGTTTCTTAAAGCTACTTTTGTGGCTTCGATATTGTCAAAACTGCGCAACTCGGTTTGGCGTTCTCTTCCTTTTCCGTATTTTTCTTTTAATTTAGTAAAATAAGCAATTGCAAAATCGACTAGGTTGGCTAAATTAAATTCGACTTCCTTCATTTCATCTTCTAACTTAGCAATAAAATCATCGGCTTTGTCAGAGTCAAAACGAGTAATACGAATCATTGGAATTTGAGTCAATCGTTGCAAATCATCGTCGTTAATTTCACGAACGAATGATTTTTTGAAAGGCTCAAATCGGTCATACATATACTTGTAAAGAGTTTCTCTGTCAGAATACAATTTAAAGTCAATGTACATTTCTTCACGAATGAAGATTTTTTCCAAGGTAGAAAAATGCCATTTGTTTTTTAATTCCTCTAATTGAATTTCTAATTCTTGACGTAATAAATCAACTGTTCTGTTTGTTGAAATTTTCAACATATCCGAAACTCCCACAAACAAAGGTTTGTTGTCTTCAATTACACAACCCAAAGGTGCTACCGAAGTTTCGCAAGCCGTAAAAGCAAACAAGGCATCGATGGTTTTATCTGGTGAAACACCTGGATAAAGATGAATTAATATCTCGACTTCGGCTGCTGTATTGTCTTCGATTTTCTTGATTTTGATTTTACCTTTTTCGTTGGCTTTCAAAATGCTGTCAATCAAAGTAGTTGTATTTGTAGAAAACGGAATTTGGGTAATGACCAAAGTATTTTTGTCCAGTTGTCCTATTTTGGCACGCACACGCACGCGTCCGCCGCGCATTCCATCATTATAATTGGATACATCAGCAATTCCTGCAGTCATAAAATCAGGATATAATGTAAACGGTTTTCCTTTTAATATTTTTATAGAAGCGTCAATTAGTTCATTAAAATTATGAGGCAATACTTTGGTGGAAAGACCAACCGCAATTCCTTCTGCTCCTTGCGCTAATAGCAACGGAAATTTCACAGGAAGATTATTGGGTTCGGCACGACGACCGTCATAAGAAACACCCCAATCGGTAATTTTTGGAGAATACAAAACCTCTAAAGCAAATTTTGATAAACGTGCTTCGA
>NZ_JAQTPQ010000336.1 GCF_028712645.1 Flavobacterium sp.
ATCCTTTGGATATTATTAAAATAGATAGTCCGTCAGAATTGTACGCAACAGTCGTTCATCCTCAAATTGAGCTGAAAACTTCGGATGCACGTTCGGTTTTGAAGCAAACTGTTTCCCTGAAAAGTGCTATTACACAATGGGGAAATGTGGGAGGATTAGTCGCTGGATTGTACACGAACGATTACGAATTGATTGGACGTTCCTTACACGACGAAATCATTGAACCGATTCGTAGTATGTTGATTCCTGGTTTTGATTTAATCAAGAAAACGGCTTACGAGAACGGAGCTTTAGGTTCTGGAATTTCAGGTTCAGGTCCTTCAATTTTTGCCTTGAGCAAAGGAAAAGAGACCGCCGAAAAAATTGCCAAAGCGATGAGTGCCGTTTATGACGAAATCAATTTGCCGTATGAAATTCACGTTTCAAAAGTGAATGCGGATGGGGTGAATATTATATAGTTGTTGGTAGTTATTTAAAAAAGAAATGAACGAAGAAACACTATTTTTTGAAATATCCGAAAGTGGAAATTTAATCAGAATTGAACTAATTGGTTTAAATTATCCAACTGCTGAATTAGATTGGGATAGAAATTGGATACGAGGATTTGTTAAAGTAAAAGCTGGTGCATTTTCTGGAGAATTCAAAGCAGATTTTATGACAATTGATTTTGTTGGTTTCAAAAACGAACTTACAAAACTTTATGATAAACTAAATGGCATTGCAACATTTCAAACTTTGGAAAGTCAAGTTGAAATAAAAATTGTCGGAGATGGAATTGGACATTTAAATGCTCAATGTATTGTATTGGATAACGCTGGAAATGGGAACAAACTAGAATTTGAAATTAGTTTTGACCAAACTCATATTCCAAAAATATTAAACCAACTTGAAAAAATTACAGATAAGTTTCCAAAGATTGGTGAATTGAAGTAAAAGAAACACTATTACCAATAAAACAAATTTATTATTTTTAAATAAAAATTACCAAATTTTGGTAACTTTACAAAAAATATAACGTTATGGGACGCAACACATCAGTTTCTTTAGGCGACTACTTCGAAAATTTTGTTGATGGTCGAATTTCCGAAGGAAGATTCAAAAATGCAAGCGAAGTGATTCGTGCAGGTTTGAGAATGTTAGAAGAAGAAGAAAACAAAATAACGGCACTCAAAAAAGCCATTAACGACGGAATTGAAAGCGGAATTGCCGAAAATTTTAATCCAAAACAACATTTGGAATCTTTAAAAGCTAAAAAAAGAGATGCCTAAATTTCATCTTACCAATAAGGCGGTTGAAGATTTATCCAAAATTTGGGATTACACTTCCGAAGTTTGGTCGGAAGATCAAGCCGACAAATATTATTATGATTTGTTGTCAAATTGCCAAAAATTAAGCGAAAATTATTTTTTAGGAAGAAATTATATTGAGATAAAAGAAGAAATTTTCGGATTTAAATCAGGACAACATATCATTTTTTACAGCATTGTAAATGAGGATGAGATAAAAATCATTCGGTTTTTGCATTCGAAAATGGATTTAAAAAATAAAATACAAGAATAAAAATAAAAACTATTTAAGATTTTTGATTAACGATTTATTAGTTCAGATGTAACTCAAGTTGCTAAAAAAATCAAAAATCGTTAATCTAAAATTTTCAATCTAAATTCAAATGAAATACTACAGTTTAAACCATAATGCCCCAAAGGTTTCTTTCGAAGAAGCTGTAATACAAGGATTAGCAACCGATAAGGGATTGTATTTTCCAGAATCTATAACACCTTTATCTCCTGAATTTTTCGAGAATATCGAAAAATTGAGCAACGAAGAAATTGCTTTCGCCGCCATTCAACAATTTGTGGGTGACGAAATTCCCGCAGAAATCTTAAAAGAAATCATTGCAGAAACGTTATGTTTTGATTTTCCGACGGTAAAAGTAGAAGAAGGAATTTATGCCTTAGAATTATATCACGGACCAACAATGGCCTTTAAAGACGTAGGTGCGCGATTTATGTCGCGTTGTTTAGGTTATTTCAACAAAGACAAAAAAGACAATAAAAATACCGTTTTAGTGGCCACTTCTGGTGATACAGGAGGTGCAGTTGCGAGTGGTTTTCTAGGAGTTCAAGGAGTGGAAGTTGTGATATTATATCCTTCTGGAAAAGTGAGCGACATTCAAGAACGACAATTAACAACTTTAGGACAAAACATTAAAGCGCTTGAAGTGGATGGTGTTTTCGACGATTGCCAGGATATGGTCAAAAAAGCCTTTTTGGACGAAAGTCTGTCCCACCACAATCTAACTTCGGCTAACTCAATAAATATCGCACGTTGGTTACCACAAATGTTTTACTTTTTCTTTGCTTACAAGCAATTGAAATCACAAAACAAACCTTTGGTATTTTCGTGCCCAAGTGGGAATTTCGGAAATATTTGTGCTGGAATTATGACGAAGAAATTAGGTTTACCCATCGAGCATTTCGTAGCTTCAACCAATGTAAATGATACAGTTCCAAGATTTTTAGAAAAAGGTAATTACGATCCAAAACCTTCCAAAGCTACTATTTCGAATGCGATGGACGTTGGAAATCCGAGTAATTTCATCCGAATTCAAGAAATGTACAACAACGATTTGGAGCAATTCAAAAAAGACTTCTCCTCTTATTCTTATACCGATTCAGCAACTTTAGAAGCGATGAAATCTATCTATAAAGCAGACAGTTACATTGCCGAACCTCACGGAGCTGTGGGTTATTTAGGTTTGAAAAAAGAATTAAAAAATCATCCAAATGCGATTGGTATATTCTTAGAAACAGCTCATCCTATCAAGTTTTTAGATGTTGTAGAACCTGCATTAAATATTCAATTGCCAATTCCAACGCAAATTGAAAGCGTGTTGAATAAAGAAAAAGTAAGTACAAAAATCAAGACTTACGAGGATTTGAAAGCATTTTTGGAATAAATAACAAATTCTATTTTAAATAACAAACCGCAGATTCGCAGATTTTATAATTTGTGAATTTGCGGTTTTTTGTTTCTAAATATGCCACGAATGAAACAGATTAAACGGATTTAGCACAGATTTTTTTTAACAATTTTCAAAATACTCCAACTTAAGTAATGGCTAAAAATTTAATGGAGTACTTTAATGAAGCTCAAAATTTGTTTGCCACAGATTTCACAGATTAACACAGATTAACACAGATTAATTCTTTATGTAGCTT
>NZ_JAQTPQ010000090.1 GCF_028712645.1 Flavobacterium sp.
AACAATAAATACATACAATTGGGCAAACGGAAAGATTTTGTGAAAATTACGGATCAATTGAAAATTCTTTTTGATGTTAATGTAGAGAACAACGACACCATTTTTGTGGTACTAAAACCCAGTCGAGACGATTTTAGAAAACTGCTTCGATTAGACGGTTTTGAGTATGAAAAAATGTATTATTTCAAATAAAATAACTTCTAAATTTTACAAAAATGAAAAAAATAATAATGCTTGTTTTCTTGTTTGTTTGGAGTGCAAATTATGCTCAAAGTCAGGTAAAAACGGATTCGATTTCAAAAGAATCAAAAATAAATATCAAAGCAGATTCGAATTCCCTCAAAGGAATTTCTGTTGATACATTAGACAGTTTTATGGTAAAAAAAACACCGAAACCCGAAATTACGGTTGTCAAAAATTATTTGCAACCAAAATCAGATTCCTATTTTAATATGGTGGTTTATGTTGTAAAAAAACAATTTCAGGACAGCCCAATTATTTCTTGGATATTTACGGTTGTAATTATTTTTTGGTTTTGGAGAATAATCAAAAGATTTTTTAGAAAATAGCTATATTCAAAATACGCATTTCTTCGTATTTCCCGTTGTTCCGTCTATTCATAATTTTGGAAAGTAATTAAATCTAATTTTATGAAAAACAGAAAACTACTTCTTATTCTTAAAACAATCTTTTTGGGTTGCTTATTTGTTTCTTTTTCGGCAAAATCTCAAATCCAATTTGGATTAAAGAAAGTAAATGTTTTTACGGACATTTCATATTCATCACCAGAAAAAGAGATGAAAAATTTCTACACACTTGGTGATTTAATGAAATTTTATATTGGTGCCGAAGTTCCTTTTTTGGCTGCAAATTACAGTAAAAAGAGCACAACAGGCTTGAGCGTTGCGGCATTATTGGATCACGAAATTGCCAATTTTTCCAGTAATAATTATTTGTCGGAAGGACTTAATGCTAAGATGACTTCTTTAGGAATTCGTGTGAGACCATTTGCCAATATGGCTGTTTATTCGCCAAAAGGAAAAATTGTTGACGGGTATTATATAGAAGAAATAACTCATAAAGTAAAAGGAACTGACGAATTTGGTAATTCAAAATATTCTGAATATACCACAACCGAAAGTACGCCGATTTGGAGTGACGAAGGAGCCAAGTTACTAGTAACAATGTTTCTGTCAGGATTGTATTTTGATTACGGAAAAACGAATTTAGACTTAATAGAACATCCGTTTAACGATGTGAATAGAACGGCTACGATGTACAGTTATGGCTGTTCACCATCATTAGGAACAGGAGGAAAAGTTACTATGTTTATAGATTTAGGAATCCGTCATTATAAATGGATAAACAGTTTGAATACAACATCTGGAATTAAAACCTGGCACATAGGTTTTGGAGTTGGCTTTAATTTAAAATAATTGAAAAATGAAAAAACTATATTTTGAGCTATTTTCAATAATTATAATATTGGTTTCTTGTACGCCAACGGATCATAATTCAAACATCCAAAATCCAAGTAATAAAGTTCCGCATTTAATCGAAGAAATAAATGGTTGGCACGTTCTCGGAGGACAAAGAATACCATTGAGTGTTGGCGAATTTCCAATGCAATTGCAGTATGAAAACGGACATTTGACGCAGTCTTATAAAGGAATGTTTTATGCAAATCCGAACAACACGACTTATGATTTTGCCCGAAGTAATATACAAGGAGATTCAATTTTTTGCAGAAAAACATCTTTTGAATACAATCCTTTTTTTTACAAAGAAGCTGATGTTTCGGATGTTAGATATGGAGTTTATATGCAAACAGGGTTAAACGGGATTGGTCCAAGTGAGTTAGATACAAATACACAAATACATACTTTTACGAGTAATGTTACACGTAGTTACAAGTTTTCGAACCCCAATTTGTTTATGTATTATGATGCAAATATTGCAGGAATAAAAGCGTACAGAATTGGAACCAATCAGGTTATTGATTTGTCAAGTAATGTGCTTACAACCTTTTCAGATTTAACTTTTAAAGGAACTTTAGATATTGATGAAACCTATTGCAAAGCCAACCCAACTCATTTGAAAGCTTATTATGCAAGTAATAATAATGGGATTAGTTATTATGGACATTCTGCAAACTATGTAAGTATTTATTCTGTTGACGATACAAATAAAACAGTGTTTAGAGATTCTACTTCTGTTTACAGATCCCAAGCTACAGGTTCAGATTATAAGGTATCTTGTAATGATGCTAATAATGTGTATTTTTTCTTTAGTAATTATACCAATGCAAAAACCACATCAAGTGATGATAAAAATGTATTGTTGTTGGTATTTAATAAATCAACTCAAAAAATAATTCAAAAAAAATTGATTGCTCAATTTTCTGAAGCAAAAGAAGTTGTAATTATTCCAGCAAAGAATCAATTGTTTATAAATACAGGAACAGCAAAAGTTTTTAAAATAGATTTGTCGAATTATGCCATTACTGATATTTCGCCCTCCTATCTCTCAGGGACCAATAATTCGGTAGCACTAACAACAGATGGAACTAAATTATATGCAACTGTGGGTTCTGCTTATAAACTCAACCCACCCGCTGTAACTAACGTTGTTTATTTTGAGTAAAATATTTTATCCAAACCTATCCGTAGAATCAATTTCTTATGTAATATATGGATATAAAAAACCGCAACAGCAATGTTACGGTTTTACAATTTGGTATGAATATGTGAAATTGAACCCAACGGGTTAAAAAATATTTACTTCTTAGTTGGTGGATATTGAGCCAATATTTTAGCAACAAATTCATTGATTCGTTCTTCTTTTTTTGAGCGATTCTGGGTCAAATAACCCACGCCTTCACCTTCCCAAACCAATTCTTTTTTATTAGCATCAATTAAATCAATATAGAGAGTTCCTTCGGTTGAGGTGTTTACATAATTTCGTCCTCCCCATAAATAAGGATTCCAACCCCAGCCCCAGCCATAACCCCATCCAACATTAAATTGGGATACATCAACTTGTTCTCTCTCTTTGGTAAAAATATTGATTAACAAATCGGGATTTTCACTTTTGGTCATTCCTTTTTTGCTAAGTTCTAAATCAATGGCAGTAAGAATTCGTTTCTTGTCCATTTCTGAAATTTGAACTTTATCAATGCCTTTTCTATGAAAAGCATAGGTTTTGTATTGGCTAAAATCGACACCTTTATCAAAATCAGAGTACACACTTACTGAGCTACAAGAACTCAATACGAAAAGTAGTAGAATGGGTAATAATTTAATTGTTTTCATATTTTTTGTTTTTAAAAGATTAAACTTGAAACAAATTTTCGTCAACAATATTGGGAAGGGTAACTTTCAATAGTGGTTGAATGTTCATAGCCCTTTTTATAGCGAAAATAGCTCCTTCATTTCGAGCCCAACTTCTTCTGGAAATTCCGTTGTTGACATCCCAGAAAAGCATTGATTCTATGCGTTTTGAAGCTTCTTTTGTACCATCAAGAACCATACCAAAACCACCGTTTATAACCTCGCCCCAACCAACGCCTCCACCATTGTGAATGGACACCCAAGTGGCACCACGAAAACTGTCTCCAATCACGTTTTGTATTGCCATATCGGCAGTGAAACGGGAACCATCATAGATGTTTGAGGTTTCTCTATAGGGTGAATCTGTGCCCGAAACATCGTGATGATCACGACCTAGAACAACTGTTCCAATTTTTCCTTTGGCAATTGCTTGATTAAAAGCTTCTGCAATTTTCATTCTTCCTTCAGCATCGGCATAAAGTATTCTAGCCTGCGAACCCACAACCAATTTATTTTCCTGAGCACCTTTTATCCAATGAATATTATCTGCCATTTGTTGTTGAATTTCGATTGGAGAATTATTCATCATTTCTTCCAAAACTTCGCAGGCAATGGTATCTGTTTTTTGTAAATCTTCGGGGTTTCCAGATGCACAAACCCATCGGAAAGGACCAAAACCATAATCAAAACACATTGGTCCCATAATATCCTGCACATAACTTGGATATTTGAAATCAATGTTATTTTCGGACATAACATCAGCGCCAGCACGAGAAGCTTCCAAAAGGAAAGCATTCCCGTAATCGAAAAAGTAAGTTCCTTTTGCAGTATGTTTGTTGATGGCATTGGTGTGACGTCTCAAAGTTTCTTGTACTTTTTCTTTGAATAAATCAGGATTTTTAGCTATCATTTCATTAGCAGTTTCAAACGAAATGTCTGCAGGATAATAACCACCAGCCCAAGGATTGTGAAGTGAAGTTTGGTCTGAACCCAAATCGATATGAATATTTTCTTGGTCGAATTTTTCCCAAACATCCACAACATTTCCTAGGTAAGCGATGGAAACAATTTCTTTATTGGCTTTCGCCAAAGTAACTCGTTGCACCAATTCGTCAATATCTTCAATGACTTCGTTGATCCAACCTTGACTGTGTCGAATATGCGTAATTTTAGGATTTACCTCGGCACAAACTGTGATGCAACCTGCAATATTTCCAGCTTTTGGTTGTGCTCCACTCATTCCGCCCAATCCGGATGTGACAAATAATCCACCTTCGGGACTGGTTTTTATTTTCCGAAAACCATTCAAAACGGTTATCGTGGTTCCGTGAACAATTCCTTGTGGGCCAATATACATATAACTTCCAGCGGTCATTTGACCATATTGTGAAACACCAAGCGCATTGAATTTTTCCCAATCGTCAGGTTTTGAATAATTCGGAATTACCATTCCATTAGTCACTACAACTCTTGGAGCGTCTTTGTGAGAAGGAAATAATCCCATTGGATGACCTGAATAAATCGTTAGAGTTTGCTCATCGGTCATTTGTGACAAGTATTGCATTGTCAATAAATATTGAGCCCAGTTCTGGAAAACGGCTCCGTTTCCGCCATAAGTAATTAGCTCGTGAGGATGTTGTGCTACAGCATAATCTAGATTATTCTGAATCATCAGCATAATGGCTTTTGCTTGTTCACATTTTCCAGGATAATCTGAAATTGGTCTAGCATACATTTTATAATCAGGACGAAAACGATACATATAAATGCGTCCGTAAGTATTTAATTCTTCGGTAAATTCCTGAATTAATTCAGCGTGATGTTGAGGTTCGAAGTAACGAAGTGCATTACGAAGTGCTAATTTTTTTTCTTCAATTGAAAGAATTTCTTTTCGTTTTGGAGCGTGATTTATTTCTAATTTATGTGGTTTTGGGAGAGGTAATATGCTTGGAATTCCTTCTTGAATCTGTTCTTTGAAAGTCATAATTATTTTGTTTGTTGATTCGATTATTAGTTAATTTGGTATATTATCACATTTTCAAATTTCCTAAACACTTCTTTTTTTAATTTCTCCTGTTTTTTTGTCAAATCCATAGGGACAATGACGACAACCACTTTTGCAGCAATACCCTTTTTTTAGATGGTATTTCTCGGTGAAACATTTATAACCTTCGGGCGTATAATAAAAATCTTCGCCTTCAATTAATTTATTTTCATTACTTTGCTCGTTCATAACTACAAATTTATATACTTTATAACGAATGTTTCTTATTGTTGCCAAATATTTAATACCGAAAGGATATAAAGGATTGACGGTGTTTCCGTTTGTGTTTGTAAAATATCCATTGGATAAAGAAAATAAAGTTTTAGTAAATCACGAATGTATCCACTTGCGTCAACAGATGGAATTGTTGCTTCTTCCTTTTTTTATTTGGTATCTCCTTGAATTTATAATTCGGTTGATACAATTCAAAAATATTGATTTGGCATATAGAAACATTAGCTTTGAGCGAGAAGCTTATATTAATGAAAAAGACCTTTACTATTTAAAGCAAAGGTCTTTTTGGGATTTTTTGAAATATATAGTCTTGTGAAGATTATGGATATTCAACGAAAGGATTTTTAATGGATATATGAAAATCCATTGAAAGTCCTCCAGCATCACCAGAATAAGTATCAGTTCCTGAACTGGAATCTCTCCAAATACGGCAAATTAATATACTTGAAAAAGTTTTCCCAGTTGCATCAATGCCTACATTGCCAGAAGTTAAATCTGTTAAAAGATGTTTATTAGCTGTAAATGGTCCGTTTACAATAACTGAACTTGTAGTAGCTGCAGAAAATGTTCCGTCGATATTAACCCAAGAATAATCCAAGTTCCATTTCATATTTCCTGATGCACTTGATCTAGGAACCCAGTGAATATGCGGATAAATAGTTGTTCCGTCTTTCCAATTATGAGGTAATTGAAGGGTAAAAGACATTGCTTCTACTCCTTGACCATCTCTAAAAAACCATATTTCAGGACCAGATATGCCTGTTAAACTTCCTAATTGTGCTGAATTTGATCCTTTGTCAATAGTAACTCTTAGATCATCCTCAATGTCGGCAGAAGTATCACCTGCTGCAAATTTTATCCAAACGGATCCGTTCCAAAAATAATAACCTGGAGTAACGTTATTTGGAGTTGTTCCTGCAGTAGCAGTGTTGTAAACTATTGTTCCTGCTATTGGGACTCCGCCTCCTTGTGGGTTTATTACGGGGGTAGATGCCGCAATTGATGTTAGTGCAACTTGTGGAGGTACAAAACCATTTGTTGAAGAATTAATTTCAAATGCCCCTCTGGGGGTTGTAGTTCCAATACCTACTTGCGAATTTGCATTAAAATGTGACATTATTAGGAATAAACATAATGTCAATAGGCTATTTTTTTTCATAATTGAAGAGTTATAGATTTGAGATATAACAAATAATCAGTACGAATTTAATATAATTTATTGATATTGATTGTTTTTTTTACATAATATGATTTAAATTATACAACATATTTTAGACTAAAGGTAAATTTATTCGGTTAATGGTTGGATTCGACTTTTTACAGATAATATATCTTACAATTTTTTTATTGATTTTTATGCTGATAATTGCTTAAAAATGTACGAATATTAAATGAGTATTTTTGCAATTCTTTTTTTTTCTTCTAATTTTTTTGTCAGCTATACACTTTGCAGTAAATTTTTCCTATGCAGATTATTTAGAACTTTCTATAGGTAATTTGAATTCTACCCGTGATATTTGGATGAAATCGTTGAACCCATTTACATTAAGAATATTAATCTATTTTATTTTAATATTCAAAGCTCTTTCAATAATTAATTATTGTAATACAAAGATTATAAAATATATAAATATTGCATTTTATCGATAAAAAATGTATTTAATAGATTTTTTGTAAAAAAAAATGATTAAATTTATTGTGGCTTTCAGATGAAAATAATTTCAAACTGCTAGAACAAAAAGAGTTGGGTATAATTAATATCTTAAAATTATGAACTCAAAATTACTTAAAAAATCATTAGTACTTATTGCTGGATTTTTGTTCCAGTCACTAGGAAATGCGCAAGATATGTTTGTTACAAATAATGCTAGTGCTTATGTTTATGCAAGCAACCAATTTGTTTATGTTAAAAATGCAATAGAATTAAACGGAACCAACAGTAATTTTTATTTAAGAAATGATGGTCAGTTATTGCAAGGGACCACAGGTGCTGGAGCTAATATTGGAGTGGGTAGTTTGTCTGTTTTTCAAGAGGGAACAGTTAGTAATTTTCAATACAATTATTGGTGTTCTCCAGTAGGAAACATTGCTTCTTCAACATCGATAAATAATCCTTTTGGAATTTCTCAATTGGGAGCTCCAACTACAGAAACAGCAACTACAGCGGCAACTATTTTGGCATCCAATATTTATGATGGTACTGCTTCTCCTTTTGCAATTGCACCTTATTGGATCTATAAATTTATTGTTAATAGTTCTTATTCTGATTGGGTACAAGCAGGTTCAGGCTTAACAATAAATCCTGGTGAAGGATTTACTATGAAAGGTTCTTCTGGAACAAATACAACTACAGTCAATGGGGTTCAAAATAACCCTGATGGTAAACATCAAAGGTATGATTTTAGAGGAAAACCTAATGATGGTACTATTGATATTCCTGTTCTTGTTGGCGAACTAACATTAACTGGAAATCCTTATCCCTCAGCAATAGATTTACAGGCATTCTTAGTAGGAGAATTAAATTGCACAGGTTCTGCTTATTTCTGGGAGCAGGACAAGATGATAAATTCTCACTATATTGCTGATTATAGAGGCGGTTATGCAACTTATACAGCTGGTAATATATATATTCCTGCTGTTTTCTATTCCTATGACGGATCTGGTGGAGAAATAACTTCAATAACTAGTCCAGGTAATATTTATGAAAGAAAATATTCGCCAATTGGGCAAGGTTTTATGATTGAAGGGTATGCAAGTGGTAATGTTCAAATGAAAAATAGTTATAGAGTCTTTGTAAAAGAAGGAGCAGCTAACTTGTCACAGTTTGAGAAAAGAGCCAACAATAAAACCATTGCTACAACAAATGTAACACCACAAATCAGATTTAATACTTTATTAGACAACGGACCAATAAGTCAAATGGTTCTAGCATTCGATCCATTATCTACTGATGATGTTGATAGGGCTATGGATGCGGCATCGCCAAATGATGGGCCAGCAAATAATTATTTTGTAATAAATGGGAATGAGTATGTTGTAGATGTTGTTCCTTTTGATATTGACAAGAAAATTCCAATTGGTTTTAGAAATTGGGCTCAAGCTAATTATAAAATCACAGTGAATCAAATGCAAAATATTCCTGAAGTTACCAATGTGTACTTACACGACAAAACGACTAATTTATTTTACGATATTAAAAACAGTTTTTATGATTTAACATTGCCAGCTGGAACTTACAATACTCAATATGAAATTACATTCAACAATGGTACTTTGGGAGTGGATACAATGGAGATCGAAAATCAAAACTTTATCGTGCATCAAGATAATGCAAGTAAAAATTTGATAATTGATAATCCTTTACAATTAGAAATCGCCACTTGCAATTTATATGATGTTGTAGGAAGGTTGATGTTTTCTAAAAATCAGTTAGGAACCGATACATCTTACACTTTTCCAACTTCTAATTTAAGTGATGGAATTTACATTGTAAAATTGACTACCAGTGACAAAATTGAAATGGGTAGAAAAATTATTGTAAAAAACTAGTTTATTAGTTATCTACAACCTTATTGCAGTAAACAGTATGCAAATAACCAATCATTTTGTGTTGTATATTTGCAGTAAATACAATTTGTTTTGCAAGAAGTACCAACCCAAGAAATAAAATTAAACTCAAATAATGTCTCCGTTTCCATAAGACGAGAGGATTTGATTCATCCAATTGTATCTGGAAATAAATTCCGAAAACTTAAATACAATCTAGTTCAGGCAAAAGCTGAAAATCAGGATACACTTCTCACCTTTGGTGGTGCATTTTCTAATCATATTGCAGCAGTAGCTTTCGCCGGAAAAGAAAACGGTTTCAAAACCATTGGTGTAATTCGTGGCGATGAATTGGAAAGTAAAATATCCGAAAATCCAACATTGAAATTTGCTCAAGAATGTGGAATGCAATTCGAATTTGTGACTCGTGAAGACTATCGCCACAAAACCGAAGCAAACTTTCTGGAGAATTTAAGACAAAAATTCAACAATTTTTACCTAGTTCCCGAAGGAGGAACCAATGAATTTGCCGTCAAAGGCTGTGAGGAAATTCTAACTAATGGCGATTCTCAGTATGATTATGTGTGTTGTGCCGTTGGAACAGGAGGAACAATTTCGGGAATCATAAACAGTATTTTACCACATCAAAAAGTTTTGGGATTTCCAGCCCTGAAAGCTGATTTTTTAAAAGAGGAAATTCGTAAATTTGTCCAGAATGAGAACTGGGAATTAATTACGGATTATCATTTTGGAGGTTACGGAAAAGTGAACTCGGAATTAATTGCTTTTATAAATATGTTTTATGAAGAGAATAAAGTTCCTTTGGATCCTATTTACACAGCAAAAATGGTTTTTGGAGTTAATGATTTGATTCAAAGTGGATATTTTTCAGAAAACGCAAAAATTTTACTCATTCACACCGGAGGAATTCAAGGAATTGCAGGAATGAATCTGAAACTGAAAGCCAAAAAATTACCAATAATAGATTTCAATGATTAGAATAAGTATACTATTAATAACACTCCTGTTTTTCGTAAGTTGTCATACGAGCAAGTCAGTAATTCAAACAACTAAAAAAGGCTCGAAAACCTATGATTCAGAGGTGAGAACCACAAGAAAATCATCATCTAAAAAGGCAAATGAAAATACAGCTAGCACAAAAAAATCACAAAACAATACTCCAGAAACACAAGTTCTAGAAGCAACAACTCGTGTAAAAGTTACTAATAAAATGATTTTGGAATACATCGAAAATTATAAAGATGTAGCGCAATCCAATATGAAAAAATATGGAATTCCCGCAAGTATAATTCTAGGTCAAGCCATTTTAGAATCAGGATCAGGAACTGGGCCATTGTGTGTTCAGGCAAACAATCATTTTGGAATAAAATGCCACAAAGATTGGTTGGGAGAAAGCATAAAATATGATGATGATACTATTGACGAATGTTTCAGAAAATATGATAATCCTTATGATTCTTTTCGTGATCACGCTCTTTTTTTAACTGCTGGTTCACGATATTCCCAACTTTTTAAATTGAGCAGAACCGATTATAAAGCTTGGGCCAGAGGACTTAAAGATGCCGGTTATGCTACAGATTCTCAATATCCAGCTAAATTAATTAGTTTAATCGAGCGGTTTCAATTGTATCAATATGATAGTGAATATGGTAAAAATGAAGTGGCAGAAAGGAATAAACCTAATGATTATCAACAAACGGATTTATATGTAGTTTCAAAAGGAGATACTTTGTATTCTATTTCGAAAAGATATAATATTCCAATTGAAGAGATTCGAAAAAAAAATAAACTTTCAGACAATTCAATTTCAATAGGACAATCAATAATTTTAAAATAAAGACGATGTTATATCAAAGAAGTAGTCAGCTTTTTGCTGAAGCAGAAAAAGTGATTCCCGGAGGTGTAAATTCTCCAGTTCGTGCCTTCAAAGCTGTTGGAGGAACTCCAATTTTCGTTAAAAGTGCCAAAGGAGCTTATTTAGTTGACGAAGATGGAAATAAATTAATTGATTATATCAATTCTTGGGGGCCAATGATTTTGGGTCACGCTTTTCAACCAGTTGTTGATGCTGTAATCGAGAAAGCAAAATTGGGAACTTCTTTTGGAATGCCAACAGAAATTGAAACAGAAATTGCTGCATTAGCAGTTTCGATGGTTCCAAATATCGATAAAATTAGATTCGTAAATTCAGGAACCGAAGCTTGTATGAGTGCCATTCGTCTAGCTCGAGGATTTACTAAAAAAGACAAATTCATTAAATTTGCAGGTTGTTATCACGGTCATTCAGATTCATTTTTGATTCAGGCAGGAAGCGGAGCCATAACTTTTGGTTCTCCAAACAGTCCAGGAGTTACTGCCGGAACTGCCAAAGATACCTTGCTAGCAAGATACAATGATTTAGAAAATGTTGCAGCTTTAATCGATGCCAATAAAAATGAAATAGCAGCTATAATTGTTGAAGCTGTTGCGGGAAATATGGGTTGTATTCCTCCAAACAAAGGATTTTTAGAAGGCTTACGCCAATTATGTACAGACAATAATATTCTCTTGATTTTTGATGAGGTAATGACGGGTTTTAGACTTGCAAGAGGTGGAGTTCAGGAATTGTTCAATATCAAAGCAGATATTGTTTGCTTTGGAAAAGTAATCGGTGGTGGTTTGCCTGTGGGTGCTTTTGCTGCCAGAAATGAAATAATGAATTTTTTAGCACCTCTTGGACCAGTTTATCAAGCGGGAACATTGTCAGGAAATCCTTTGGCAATGGCTGCTGGATTAGCAATGTTGCAAGCATTAGATAAAGAACCAGCAATTTTTAAAAGATTAGAAGAAAAAACGGCTTATTTAGCTGCTGGAATTGATAAAGTTTTAAAAGCTAACAAAGTTGATTTTACAATCAATCGCATTGGTTCAATGGTATCCGTTCATTTTGCAGTTGAGCCAGTTGTTGATTTTCAAAGTGCTGCCAAAGGAGATAATGAAACCTTCAAAAAATTCTTCCACGGATTATTGAAAGAAGGAATTTATATTGCGCCATCAGCTTATGAAACTTGGTTTATTACAGATGCTCTTTCTTACGAGGATTTAGATTTTACTATTCAAGCGATAGATAAAGTTTCAAAAACTTTTTAATTTTTGTAATTATTAGTTGAAAAAAAACTTCCAGTTGAGCTGGAAGTTTTTTTTATAATTCTTAATTGTGATCAGGTTTTCTGTCGTGTTTTCTTTCCTGAAATTTTTCTTGATGTTTTTCTTTTAGATCATTCCATTTTTCAAATTGTTCTGGCGATAATATGCTTTTCATTTTATCTTTCATTGCAATTTGTTCATCGAGCATTTTGTTTTTCATTTCAAAACGTTCGTCAGCAGTGGGCTTTTTCCCCTCATCTTTCTTTGCCATTCGTTCTGTTTTCATAGATTCCCGTTTGGCACTTTTCTCAACAATAATTTGTTTAACTTGTTCTTGCTGTTTTGCATTCAAGTCAAGTTCCAGTGTCATTTTTTTCAACATCAACTGGTTTTGCTGTTCAGGAGACATTTTTTCCATCTCGGATCTATCGGGTCTGTTTCCCATTTCTTGTCTGTTTTGAGCAAAACCTGACATTCCAACAACAAGTAAAGCTGCAATCATTAATTTTTTCATTTTCTTATTTTTTTAAGTTATGGTTATAAGACTTGAA
>NZ_JAQTPQ010000337.1 GCF_028712645.1 Flavobacterium sp.
CAGGGCTTGCTTCTGGATGATATTGAACGGAGAAACAATTTCTGTTTTTCATTCTCATACCCGCAACGGTTCCGTCATTAAGATGAATATGTGTGATTTCCATATCAGGATGATTGTCGAGTTCTTCTTTGTTTACGGCAAAACCGTGATTTTGAGAAGTGATTTCTCCTTTTCCAGTAATGATATTTTTCACAGGATGATTGATTCCACGATGACCGTTGAACATTTTATAGGTCGAAATTCCGTTTGCCAAAGCGATTACTTGGTGTCCTAAACAAATCCCAAACAATGGTTTATTGTTTGCCAGAATTTCTTTTGCCACTTTTATAGCACTAACCAATGGGTCAGGGTCACCAGGTCCATTTGACAAGAAATAACCGTCAGGATTAAATGATGCCAACTCTTCATAAGTAGCATCGAATGGAAAAACTTTAATATAGCAATCTCTTTTGGCAAGGTTGCGAAGAATATTTGTTTTAATTCCTAAATCTAGTGCTGCGATTTTATAGGTAGCATTTTCATTACCAAAAAAATAAGGCTCCTTTGTAGAAACTTTAGAAGCCAACTCCAATCCTTTCATATCTTGTACTTTTGCCAAAGCTTCTTTAAGTTCGTCAATTGAAGTTCCATCTGTGCAAATAACGGCATTCATAGCTCCATTGTCACGAATATAACTTACGAGTCCGCGAGTATCTACATCAGAGATACAAATTAAGTTTTCTTTAATGAAATAATCTTCTAAACTTCCTGAAGCCTCTTCACGAGAATAATTAAAACTAAAATTTTTGCAAACCAGCCCAGCAATTTTAATGCTTGTTGACTCAATTTCTTTATCGCTTACACCGTAGTTTCCAATGTGAGCATTAGTTGCCACCATAATTTGTCCAAAGTAAGAAGGATCAGTAAATATTTCCTGATATCCTGTCATTCCTGTATTAAAACAGACTTCTCCAAAAGTTTTTCCAGAAATTCCAATTGATTTTCCATGAAAAATGGTTCCGTCACTTAATAGAAGTATGGCGCTTTGTCGTGTTGTGTATTTCACTTTTTTATATTTGTGTGATATAACAAAAATGGAACCTATTTGATTTTTTAAGTACCCATTTTATCATATACTAATTGTACATAAGTTTTGTTGTTTGTTAAATAGAATCGTAATATTGAAAAATTTGAAGTAAATCTTTTTCAGAGGTGTAACTCAATTTTGATTTAGACACATAAGCTTCGACTTCTTTCATTTTATCTCCAAATAACTTTAAAATTTGTTTCCTTTTTAAAACAATTTCAGTAATTTCATTTTCGTTTATTTTGCAAAAATATCTGTTCTTTTTTTCATATCTAGCATTAGAAATTAGCTCTTTTGTCATAGGGTTTATTACTTCGTCTACTAATTTAACGGCATACCCTCTTAAAAGAATCATTGTATTTGACATATACAATTCTTGACAAAGTTGATTGTTATCATTAATATTATAAAATTTATATTTCCCCAAATAATTTTTTATAAAATCTATTTTATTAGAATCAAATTGGAATACAGAATCATTTTTGATTTTAAATTCAAGGCTTTGGGACTTAATATTATAATTTAAATTTTCAATTACATATTTTTTTTTATCGTGAAAATAAATTTCATATATGCCTTGCCATGATGGAAATAAATATTGAGTTCCATCGATTACTTTAATCCTTTTTTCGGTTTCATTGAACAACCTATTACTTTGTATAGGGTTTAAGTATTCCGTTATATCACCCGCACCATAACGACCTACAACTTGTGCGCTTCCCACAGTATAATTAGCAATTATTAAACAAGCAAAAATTAATTTTTTCATAATTTACATTTTTTTCAAAAATATAAAAAAAAAGGATAAACTATTAAAAGTTTATCCTTGGTTTTTATTGAATGATTATTTTCATAACTATTCAGTAGCCTCTGTTGATTCAGTTTCAGCAGCTGGAGTTTCTTCAGTAACATCAGTAACTGGAGCTTCATCAGCTTTCTTCGCTTTTCCACCACGACGGCTTTTTGCTTTTTTAACTTCTTTTTTACCTCCGTTGTAAAGTTCATTGAAATCTACCAATTCGATCATTGCCATATCAGCATTATCTCCTAAACGATTTCCAACTTTGATGATACGTGTGTATCCACCTGGACGGTCACCTACTTTAGCCGCTACGTCTCTGAACAAGTCAGTTACGGCATATTTGCTACGTAAGTATCCAAAAACAATACGACGATTGTGAGTCGTATCAGCTTTAGATTTTGTTATTAATGGCTCAACAAATTGTTTAAGCGCTTTTGCTTTTGCAACAGTAGTGTTAATACGTTTGTGTTCGATAAGGGAACAAGCCATATTAGCTAACATAGAACTTCTATGTGCAGTCTGTCTGCCTAAGTGATTGAATTTTTTTCCGTGTCTCATTGCTATGTAAATTTAAACCTTTGAAGGTTTAGATTATTCTTTATCTAATTTGTATTTTGCTAAATCCATTCCGAAGTTCAAATTTTTAATTGCCACTAGTTCATCTAGTTCAGTTAAAGATTTTTTACCGAAATTACGGAATTTCATTAGGTCATTTTTATTGAAAGATACTAAATCTCCAAGTGTATCAACTTCTGCAGCTTTAAGACAATTTAATGCTCTTACAGAAAGATCCATATCAACAAGCTTAGTTTTAAGCAATTGTCTCATATGTAATGACTCTTCGTCATAGGATTCTGTTTGTGCGATTTCGTCAGCCTCAAGAGTAATTCTTTCGTCAGAAAACAACATGAAATGGTGAATTAGAACTTTAGCAGCTTCTGTAAGAGCATCTTTTGGATTGATTGAACCATCAGTTTTTATTTCGAAAACTAATTTTTCGTAATCTGTTTTTTGTTCTACACGGAAGTTTTCTATTGCATACTTAACATTTTTTACTGGAGTAAAAATTGAGTCTGTAAAAATAGTTCCAATTGCAGCATTTTGTTTTTTGTTTTCTTCAGCAGGAACGTATCCTCTACCTTTTTCGATTGTTAAATCAAAATGCAGTTTAATTTTGCTATCTAAATTACAGATTACAAGTTCTGGGTTCAAAACTTGGAAACCTGAAATAAATTTTTGAAAATCACCAGCTGTCAATTGATCTTTACCGGTTACAGAAATTGTAA
>NZ_JAQTPQ010000091.1 GCF_028712645.1 Flavobacterium sp.
ATTCCATTTGAGTTTAAATCTTAAAGTTAAAAGTTTCGAAATTGTATAAAACTCCAACTGGAGCAAAGTTACAAACTTAGAAAATGACATTGCTCATAAATTTGAAGATATTCGGTACAATTTTTGTCTAAAAGGAATATATTTGTCAGAACGTTTTTTATTCAATATTCCTTAACCTATGCGTATTTTTTGCTTATTTTTCTTCTTTCTTTTTATTCCAAATGGAATTGCTCAAAACAATTTTAAATTTGATGAAAGCAATTATGAAACGCTTATCCAGAAGTCAAAAGAAACCCAAAAACCTATTTTCCTAATGCTCTATGCCACTTGGTGTCCGCATTGTGCTAAAATGGAAAACGAAGTTCTTAAAGACACTACTGTTACGAATTTATTAAGTAAAAACTACATTTGTGCTTGGCAAGATATTGATAAAGAAGAAGGGATAGTTTTGAATAAAAAGTACAACATCACCTCATTGCCTACTTTTATATTTTTGGATTCCAATGAAAATGAATTGTACCGTTTGAAAGGGGAATATAAAACCCAAACATTTATTTCAGAGATTCAAAATGCTATGAATCCTAAGCAACAACTCCCTTATTTGGATAAAATTTTTATGGAAGATCCTAGCAATACCAATAAATGGCTCAATTATATGAATGTGCTAAAAAAGGGTCGAGATAGAATTAATTTATCTGAAAAGGCAAATAGCTATCTAAAAACACAAACTGACGAACAGTTGATAAGCGAAAACAACTGGAAAATAATAGCCAATTGTGTCACAGCTATTCCTTCGAGAGAATTTCAATATGTACTTCAGCATCAAAAAGAGTTCGAAGCAATAAGTTCACCTTTGCGAGTGGAACGCAAAATAATCAATATTGTGAGTGAATTACTCAACCCTTTTACCGAAACTTTAGACACCATTAATTATTATAAGCAACGTAAAATAGCCCAAACCATCCATTCTCAAAAAGTAGATTCCTTGATTTTTAGATACGATCTTACTATTGCCGAAAGAACTAATAATTGGGGTAATTATCAAAAAACGACTATAGAATCAACTGAAAAATTGGCTTGGAATGATGCCAATCTTTTAAAGGAAATTTCTCAAAATTATTTGAAAAACATTTCAGATATTCCGAGTTTGAAATATGCCATAAAATGGACTATTCATTCCCTAGAACTTCAAGATTCATTTGATGGAAATTTGCTTCTTTCGAATCTTTATCTAAAAATCAAAGATAAAAAATCTGCTATTGAAATGGCTCGAAAAGCGAAAGCTATTTGTACGTCTTTGAAATTTAACCCTAAAACCATCGATGAATTGTATTTAAAATTGGGCATAAAATAAAACTATGAAAATCCAAATTAGACCTTACCAAACCAAAGATACCCAAGCTATTTTGGATATTATCAACTATAATATTCTAAATTCCACAGCTTTATACGATTACAAAATTAGAACCTTCGAGCAACAAAAAGCAATTTTGGAAGATAAATTAAATAAAGGTTTTCCAGTAATTGTTGCCGAATCGAATAATCAAGTGTTGGGTTTTGGAATGTACGGTGAATTTCGATTTAGAGAAGCTTATAAATTCACAGTCGAACATTCTGTTTATGTCAATAAAGATTTTTACGAAAAAGGCATTGGCAAACTATTACTTCAAGAGTTGATTGCTTTGGCTCGAAAACAAAAACTACATACAATGATTGCAGTTATCGATGCTGAAAATCAAAGTAGCGTTGAATTTCACGAGAAATTTGGATTTAAAACGGTGGGAATTATCAAGGAATCGGGTTATAAATTTGACCGCTGGTTGCATTCCGTTTTTATGCAATTGATTTTAAATTAATAAAATATTTTAAATAAGTATGAGGAATTAGAACGAGTAAGATGAAGATAATAACTTTAATCTAAAATCACCACCCAAAAAAAAGGACTAAAACACCATCATTTTAGTCCTTTTTTTATTCCAATCCCAACTGTTTGTATCTATTGTTTAGTAAGGTGTAATAGTTTTCTTTGTATTCCTCACTCACAAAACTTTTTTCTAAAACAGCTTCCATTTCAGGTTTGCAATACTGGAAAAGTTCTAAAGTATTGTCTAAAACTTTCTTATTTAAACCGCCATTTTCATAAGCAGCAAGAAAATCATTGTAATTTAGTTTTCTCTTTTTTGCGTTTAAAGTTAAGGCTAATTCTTCGGTGTCTGCTGGGTTTACTAATGCTGTTGGCACTAAATCATAAGCAGGACACAAACTCAATCCTTGTCCTTCTTTTTCTAATAGCGAGAAATTCTTCAAGTGCATATCGGCGTTTCCGGTAAAAAAACTAAACAAAACCTGCTCATAAAAATTACTAACATCCAGCAAAGGATTTGAGGAGTATTTCAAGATTAATTTAGCCACTTGCTCGTGACTTCCTTTGTATTTGTCTTCGGCAAGTCTTTCGCTTAGTTGGCACATATCTTCCATACGTAGTTTTCCTTTTCGTGTTCTATCGACACGTTTGGTGATGTAACACAAAGTGCCATCCTGCAAATGGATTAAGCTATGAGGAACTACGTTTATGCCACAAACAGCCGCCAAGTGCATTGTTGCGCTTTCTAATTCGGGCAATTGTGCATAATGTTCGGAGGGTGGTTTTAAGATATAATCGCCATAAAGCCCAACGATGGTCAATTTTTTGGTTAAATTTTTCTCTTGTTTTCTGTATAAACTCAACGATACTTTGGCTTGAACACCCGTAACCGCCATCTGACTTTGGATCACTTGTGTAGCCAATTCTTGTAAATTATCTAAACTATAAGCCAGTTGAGGGGTTTTTAGTTGCCCAAAAAACCGTTTGTTGCAAGCTTGATGAAAATCGGAAGTGGTGTCAAAAAGGGGTTCGTAACAATACAAGCATCTTCTGCCATACAGCGTTTCTTTTTCTTGAACTTCTGTGGTGTTATTTTCTAATCGTGCTAAATATTTCTTTTTATAATTCTTCATTGTTTACAACGCTTACAGCTCCAATGCAATCTTTGCAACAGCTGAGGAGCAGTCCCATTCTGTCTTTATAGTTTATTTTCCAATTTCTTTCGGCTATGTCTAAAAGCCATCGTTCTGGGATTAATCCATCAAAAAAGGCAAATAATGTTTTGCTTTGATAGGGTTTTTCGGTTAGTGGCAATGTTAAACTTACTGCTTGTGCTTGGTTATTTTGTAAATAGTCTTGGTTGTATTCAAATAAATAGCCAGCGTCAGTTTCGCTTACTACGCCACAGAAAACATTTTTCATGTATACTTTTCCACTTCTATTCATTTCCTAATAATTTATCTCTATCCATCGGAATTGCTCCTAAGGTTTCTCCAAATAATCGCAATACGTCATTGACTTTATCCATTCGTAAGCTATTTTTTCCTTGTTCTAAATCTCTCACAAATCGCAATCCGACTCCTGCTTTTAATGCTAGTTCGGGTTGTGTTAGTTTGTTTTGTTTGCGTTTTGTTTTTACGTGAATACTGATAGGATTTAGGTTTTCTTTCATTTTTATACCTTTTAAAGTACAAATATACTATTTTATTAAAAAATAATACCCTATTTGATATATTTTTTAATTTTATTAAAATTTTATATTCTTTAGGGTATAAATATAGCTTTTTTATAAATATTGAAGCAGTTAGGGTATAGTTTTAAGGTTTTAAAATAAATCACAACCCAAAAAAAAGGACTAAAACACAATTGTTTCAGTCCTTTTTTTTATAATATTTTTGAAAAAATCAGTGTAAATCTGTTTTATCCGTTATGTCTGTGTACCAATAAATTTAGTCAATCGCTCTTTTGGTAATATCTCCAAAAGCATCAATTCTTCTATCTCTAAAGAAAGGCCAATTCTGACGCACATTTTCTTGTAAATCCAAATCGACTTCGGCAATCAAGATTTCTTCTTTATCGTGTGAGGCTTGTGCCAAAATTTCGCCTTGTGGTCCTGCAATAAACGAAGAACCCCAAAACTGAATTCCAGCGGTATCAGGCAAATATTGTTCTAAACCAATTCGGTTTGCAGCAGCAACATAAACGCCATTCGCCACGGCGTGACCTTTCATCACATTCATCCAAGCACCGTGTTGGTTTTCGCCATATTGCTCTTTTTCTAAGGGATGCCAACCGATGGCTGTTGGATAAAACAAAACCTCAGCACCTTTCAAAGCAGTTATACGAGCCGCTTCAGGATACCATTGATCCCAACAAATAAGCGTTCCGATATTTCCTTTTTTAGTTGGATTGTTTTTAAAACCTAAATCTCCAGGAGTGAAATAAAATTTTTCGTAAAAAGCGGGATCGTCTGGAATATGCATTTTCCGATATAAACCTGCTTCTGAACCATCAGTATCAATGATGTAAGCACTATTATGATAAATTCCTGCCATTCTTTTTTCAAAAAAAGGAACGATAATAACGACACCTAGCTCTTTTGCCAAAGCACTAAAAGCAATAAAGGAAGTGCTGTACAATGGCTCTGCTAATGCAAAATTATCCACGTCTTCACTTTGACAAAAATAGTGACTGCTGTACAATTCCGGTAACGAAATCACTTCGGCACCTTGACTGGCGGCATCACGAACCCAACTTAAACATTTTTTTAGGTTGTTTTCGGCAACATCGTTAAGATTCAGTTGAATGACCGCAATTTTGTATTTTTTAATTGGCATAAGGCAAAATTTAGATTGCAAAAATAGTGATTTTATAAGGAGTAGAAAATAGTCTAAATAGATTTAATTGTAAATCTCAATTTCAGTTTGGAAACAAGAATAATCCAGTTCAAAATAAATTATATAAAATTTACAAGTGAAGATTTTAACTACTACAATCAATATGCTAAACTCAATAAATCAATTATCCTAAAAAGGAATC
Source organism: Flavobacterium sp. (assembly GCF_028712645.1). Classification (GTDB taxonomy): domain Bacteria; phylum Bacteroidota; class Bacteroidia; order Flavobacteriales; family Flavobacteriaceae; genus Flavobacterium. Next base: position 4,904 of record NZ_JAQTPQ010000091.1, read on the forward strand.
CTGATTGCATATTATTCTTTTTTTCGAAGATAAATAATATATAAAACTGAAATTATCATTGCAAAAAGGGCTTGAATCAAAACGGTAGTTTGCACTCCAATATAATGGGAAACACTACCCACTAATAAACTCCCAATAGGCACTGTAGAAGTTAATACCATTAGATAAATACTAATTACACGACCCCGAAAATCATTGTGAACATTGACTTGAACAATTGTGTTTGTAATCGTTCTTACTGACATCATTCCAAAAGAACCCAATATTAAAAACACTAATGCCAACGGATAATTATTGGTTTGAGAAAACAATAATAATCCAATGCCAAACAAAAAGGTGTTTTTTGCTAAAACTTGAGTTAAATTGGTTCCTTGTTTTAAAGACGCCAAAAAAATTGCTCCTACAAAAGCACCCAAACCAATAACACCATCAACAACCCCTAATGTTGAGGCAGAACCTTTGAAAATATCTTTTGCAAAAACGGGAGTTAATGTAGAATAGGGCAAAACGAACAAGCCCATTAAACCTGTAAAAATAATTGCAGAACTAATTGTGGGTGTTCTTTTTATAAATGAAAAAGCTTCTGCAAATTCTTTTTTAAGATTTTTGTCGGCTTTAGGTTTTATTTCTTGTTTAGGTAATCGCATCAAAAATAGCGATGTCAAAACAGCAATAAAACTAACGGCATTACTGCCAAAACAAATAGCATCGCCAAATCGTTCCAAAACAAAACCAGCAATAGCAGGGCCAATTAGTTTTGATAAATTAACCATCGAAGAATTTAAAGCCAACGCATTGGGCAAATCCTCTTTGTCAACTATAAGTTCACGCATTAAAGACTGACGGGCAGGAACATCAAAACCATTTATAATTCCCAATAATGCACTTAATGAAATAATCCACCAAACGATATTTTCTTTAAAAAAAATAACTGCCAATGTCATTAAAACAGCTTGAAATAAAGACACAATTTGGGTTAATACTAATATTTTATAACGATCATATCTATCGGCAACAATGCCTCCATATAACGAAAATAAGGCAGTTGGAAAAAGGGTGGCGAAAACCGAAACACCCAACATAAACTTAGATTGTGTTATAGAATAAACCAACCAACTTACGGCCGTTTTTTGCATCCAAGTTCCTAATAAGGAAATGAATTGCCCCGAAAAAAACAATTGAAAATCTTTGTTTTTAAAAGAATTAAAAGTCGTGAAATTCATTGATAGCTTGGCTATTTGTAAAATTCAAGTAATGAAAAGCTAATGAATACTGTTCTCTACTTATTGGTATTTGAAAGAGCAAAGTTATACAAATAAAAGTTGGCGACGTTGCTAAAACTAAGTTAACAGAATTACTTTTTAGCAGTTAATAAAAATACAGAATAGTTCCCTGTAGGTTTTGATGCGATACTTGCATCTTGTATTTTAATATCTTTAAATCCAACACTTTTGGCGATTTTTACAAATTCATCTCTATCAAATCCACAATGAAAAACGCCAGTATCTTCGGTGTGAAACGAACCGTCCTCTGTGTCAAGATCAGCAATTGCAATTGTTCCGTTATCTTTTAATAAGGAATAGAATATTTTAAACATCGCCAAAGTATCCTTAATGTGATGCATAGTCATAGACGAAATAATGGCATCAAATTTTAGATCTAATGTTGCAGTCGTTAAATCCATCTGCACAATTTCGAGTGGGCATTTAATAGCTTCTTTTTTTGAGGTTAAAACTTCAATCATAGATGACGAAACATCAACTGCGGTAATCTCGCCTACATAAGGTGCAATTTCAGATAACAACAATCCCGTTCCCGAACCAAAATCCATAATGCTCATCTCTTTTGAAAAGACTACTTCATTTAAAATAGTTTGGGCAATGGTGCTCACATTTTGCGTTCTAGATTCTTCATTGTCGTAGTCTTTAGCTTTTTCTGCAAAAAAATCTTTTGTATTCATAGTTACTTTTAGTTTTAGGTAAAGATTTGTCAAAGCTAAGATAAAATAATTTTGCTTATTTGAAAGAGTGAAAATATCGAAAAAAATTTGTTATTAAATATACTTCATTAGCCAGTTTTACTCACTTGTAAATTTTCTTCACAAGCTTTTGTATTGATTATTAAAAACTTATTAAAATAATTTTTAGTAAAAAAGTAGGGGAATTTATTTTATAGCTGTTTTACTATTAGCAAATCGAATAAAAATTTGCAATCCCCACAACCCGAATCTATTTATTAACAAAAAAATTATCAATTATGGCTACAGATTTTGAAACTATTGAAAAGGAAAGCATTCAGTCTCTAAAATTTCCAAACAATGAAGTTTTGCAAGACAATTTTGCTATTAATCAAAGAAAAACTGATTTGCACAGAGCACAGTCCTTAGGGAATTTGGAGCGTTCTAAAACACGTATCTACTTTGAAGACAATCAATCCAAGAAAATGGTTGAAACCACGGTTTGGGCAGTAACTGATAAAAGTGTGATTCTAAAAAAAGGTGTTGGGATACCAATCAATAGAATATTTATGTCACTTTAAAAATATAAAAATTTATAAGAAACACCAGCCTTTAATCCTTAGACTGGTGTTTTTTTATACAATTCTATTAACCGAAAACTTAATCAATAATTTTTATTTTTAAAATATATTTTTTAGAGACTTTATTTTCCCAAACTTATTATAATTTCCTTCGGAATAGGTTTATTTATGATTAAATTTACATAAATAAGTAAATTTAAAAACAGTAAATAGCATGCAAATTCAAATCAACACTGACAAAAACATCGACGGAAACGAACGCTTAGTTAATTTCTATACTTCTGAATTACAAAACGAGTTAAAACGTTTTGATGATAAAATTACTAGAATAGAAGTACATCTTGGGGATGAAAACAGTACAAAATTTGGACTCAACGATAAGAAATGTTTAATTGAAATTAGAATTGCCAACAAACAACCTATAGCTGTTACTGGCAATGCTGAAACTTTAGAAAAAGCATTTTATAGCGCTATTGAAAAATCGAAAAAGGTTTTGGAAACCACTTTTGAAAAATTGCGTTCCAATTAAAAGTTTGTTTCCCTTTATATTTTCCAGTTCATTTTATAGACTGGTTTATTGATGTAAAAAACAAGCCCCAATAGGTTTATAAATCCTATTGGGGCTTGTTTTACTTTTATAATTGTATGTTTAATTGCTGTTTTTAGAGTTGTTATTAAAAGAATTATTCCTCCTCATTCTCATTGTCTTCATCATCCTCAAAATCAAAAAAATCATCAGGATTAAAAGGAATGTCTTCATCGGGATCTTTATCGTGTGCATTTACTCCCGGAGGATTGAACAATCCCCAATCGTCTTTAATGTAATTCCAAACATCAAAACCAGCAACCCAATCAATAAATAAAAGTCGGAATTCGTCAATTTCTTTTCTCAATAAAAGGATGTAGTCTTGGTCTAAGATATCTTCTTCAAATCGCAAACTGCCTGCGTAAACGCTAAGTTCACGTGCTGCTTTTCGGATAATAGTGGCATTTTCCATTTTTAAATCATACAATTCGACTGCTTGAGCTCCTGAAATTTTAGCAGGTATAATCATTGCGTTTTCCAACATAAATCGAACAGTTGTTTCTTGAAGAAATTCATTGTCGGCAGGAACAATTTCGACTAATCCTTGGGTGATTTTAAAAATTTGTTCTGCTTTTTGATATAATGGAAATTGATGTAGTTCGTCTCGTTTTGACATATAATTGTAGATTTAAGTAATCAAAATCGCCTCTTTTATTTTTATTTATTTTTGAATAAATTGAAAGGAAAGGTACTTGTATTATTGTTTTTTGATGAGAGTATAATTTGTTTTTATTGTTTCAAATTTTTGATTTGTTTGTTGTTGTTTTCTTTTTGTGTCATTTCGACCAAAGGGAGAAATCACATTAGTTGTTCACGTTATGTGATTTCTCTTTATGGGCAAAAGTACCTCCATATCTTCCAGATTTTGAAATAATTCCAATGGCATTAGTTTCAGAAATCCAGCGTTGAGGAGAAAGAACAAAGTAATTGCTTCCGGATTCATTTTTAAACCTCTCGAATTCGAGAGGTTTAAAATCTACATTACAGAGTTTCTCCCATAAACCAATAAATTCAATCGTACTCCTGCTTCGCATCCAATTATTGATGACGGCAAAAGGTTCTGAATTATTTCTAGATTTTGCAATATCCGTCAATGAAATATAGTCGTTGACACCATAATTTAAAATTGAAACATTTGTTCCTTTAACATTTATTGTTTTACTTTTTGCCATAAACTATTTATTTTAAGGTAGTTTCTATTTTGGTAACGCCATCTTCGGTTTGATATATGAGGATATTGGATTTATTTTCTTGCATAGAAAAAGTATTGAATGGTAAAAATACAAAAAATCCCCAAGTTTGGTTTGAGGGTTTTGATTACTGAGACTTTGATAGCTCAAATATTTACACAATCGTTAGCGCAGTTTTGCAAACTGTGCCTACTCCAATTGGTGTTTTTTTTATTAATTTGCTCTCGTTTGTAGGATTGCAAATCCGCTAACGGGTAATTCTTTAGCTAATTTACATTTTAGAAAATTAATAAATATAAATTAGTTGTTATAAAAATAATTAAAGGTCCATAAATTAATATATGGTATCTTAGTTGTACTCTGCAATAAAATTCTATTTTGAAAAATACTCTATCAAAAAAGTCTAATCCAAAATAATCAGGTTTTTGTAATTGAAATCTGGAATAATCTATTTCTATATGATTTTCATATTTTTTTAGAATTCTATCGTAATCATTACTAATCTCTAAAAGTATAGTTTCTTTGTTTGGATTATTATTTTGGTATGTTTTTGCAAATCTAAGTTTGTTATATAGTTCAGCAATGTCTAAAGCGCAATTGTGGTAGCGTTCAGATTTTAATATATAATTTTCTGAATTTTCTAACTGACTAAAAAGTAAGATTAAAACTGAAAATGCCATTGATGTAAAATTGACTTGTTGGTCAGTTAATTTCAATAGCCAAAAATTTAGTCCATAAACTTTAACAAGACCTACGATTATTAAATATGCAGATAAATAACCAATACATTGTCCTGATAATTTGTGAAGTATTTGATTTCTTCGGCTAGCAGCAAATCTAGCACCTTTTGTCGTCCATAGTTTATAATTAAGTTCAACCTCAAAATCTTTTAGTAGATATGGAGGGATTTTCTTTTTTAACTTTTTTATTCTTCTAGCTCTTTTAACTTTTTTAAAATAATAAAGTAATTTTTGAAACATATTTTTTGATTTTTAATAGTTGTCAAATTGTTTGGAAGTATTATAAAATTCCATAAAAATAAGTAAGATCAGTTTGTAGGTAATACAGGCTGAGAGATTATCAGATTTGTAGTTTAGAAATCCTTCATTTCATTTAAAGTTTTATCTAGTAAAAATGGAATATCATCATTTAGTAAATCTAAATAAGTAACTGCTTGAGCATTAAAAGTATCGATTGCAATGCAGTAGTCATAAGATATTTGAAAACTATTAGAGTAATTTTTTATAAGGAATCTGTATAAGACTTCACAGAAAATGCCTAATTCAGATTTTTTAAAACCGTCAACTTGCGGAACTAACCAAAGTGCTCCAATTTCATTTTTACCATTTCGTTCGTGAGAGAAAACCAATGAAGGTTTGACGTAAAGAGGAAAATCAGTTAATGTAATTATTTTGTGTTCTTTCTGAACACTTTGTCTTATAAGTTTTTCAGGTCTAAGGTTATTTAATTCAAATTCTTTAAAACTTAAAAGTATATCTCTATTTCTTTTATACATTGTTAACGGAGAACTTTTAAGTTCTGGTTTTGACATTTTTAATTGAAGTTCTTCAATTTTTGGGTCGTAAAACTCATCACTACCATTTTTATATGCATTGTAAATACAACTAGTACTAAAAACCCAGTAATCTCTCGGGTCTTCCTCTTCTTTTTCTGCTTCCGTCAGTATTTTTGGGATTCTATTTTTAAGTTTGTTGATAAAAATCCTTTTAGATTTATCAGATTGTTTTCTTCTAAAGTCAACTAATTCATTAATCTTAATTTTTTCCATAATTGTTCAGAATTTTATTCCAAATTACGTATTATTTGTAAACTATTACTGTGAAATCTATGAATAGCATAATAAGTCGATTAAATACCATTTTGGTTAAAATATTAATATAAAAATTCAATTAATTCATAATGAATGTTTTAAAATAAAAAAAAACACCAATCTCTCGACTGGTGTTGTTTAAAACCCTGTCAGAGTTTAAAACTCTGACAGGGTTGTTAATAAGAATTGATTAACTTACCAACTCGCTCTGATTCCTAAACACCAATTTCCCATCAAAAGCATCAATCAAAACGATGCTATCGGTAGTAATTGTTCCTGATAGAATCTCTTTCGATAATTGGTTGAGAACGTCTCTTTGTATCACTCGTTTTACAGGTCGGGCACCAAACTGTGGATCATAGCCTTTCTCAGATAAATAAGCAATTGCTTCTGGTGTGGCATCCAAAGTGATTCCTTGTAAAGCCAACATTTTTTTGACACTTTTCAGTTGCAAACCTACGATTTGAGCAATATTAGCGTTGGTCAAAGGCGTAAACATCACGATTTCGTCGATACGATTGATAAATTCGGGGCGAACGGTTTGTTTCAACAAGCCCAAAACTTCCACTTTGGCGGCTTCGGTAGCGGCTTCGACACTTCCTTTTAGGTTCTCGAATTTCTCTTGTATAATCTGGCTTCCCATATTGGAAGTCATAATGATAATCGTGTTTTTGAAATCGGCGAGACGTCCTTTGTTGTCTGTCAAACGTCCTTCGTCCAAGACCTGCAATAAGATGTTGAAGGTGTCGGGATGCGCTTTTTCAATCTCGTCCAACAGAATCACGGAATAGGGTTTACGGCGCACAGCTTCGGTCAATTGTCCGCCTTCGTCATAACCCACATATCCCGGAGGCGCACCTACCAAACGGCTCACGCTGTGGCGTTCTTGGTATTCGCTCATATCAATTCGAGTCATTGCGTTTTCGTCGTCGAATAAATATTCGGCTAAGGCTTTGGCCAATTCGGTTTTTCCAACTCCCGTTGTTCCAAGGAAAAGGAAAGTTCCAACCGGTTTTTTCATATCCTGTAATCCGGCTCGACTTCTACGAACGGCATCACTCACGGCTTCGATAGCTTCTTCTTGTCCAACCACACGTTTGTGCAATTCTTCTTCCAGATGCAAGAGTTTTTCTCTTTCGCCTTGCAACATTTTCATCACTGGAATTCCAGTCCATTTGGCTACGACTTCGGCAATGTCTTCACGGGTTACTTCTTCTTTTATCAAGGAAGTTCCTCCAGATTGATCTTCGGCCAATTGTTTTTGAAATGCATCCAAACGTTCTTGGGCTTCTTTTATTTTTCCGTAACGAATTTCGGCTACTTTTCCGTAATCGCCTTCGCGTTCGGCACGTTCCGCTTCGTATTTAAAGTCTTCGATTTCAGTTTTTACGGCTTGGATGTTATCGACTACATCTTTCTCTGATTTCCATTTAGTGAAGACTTCGTTTCGGTCGTCTTTAAGGTTGGCCAAATCCATTCCTAGATTTTTAAGTTTGCTTTCGTCTTTTTCGCGTTTGATGGCTTCGATTTCGATTTCCAACTGCATTATTTTTCGATCCAAAACATCCAATTCTTCAGGTTTTGAATTGATTTCCATTCGGATTTTAGAAGCCGCTTCGTCCATTAAATCAATGGCTTTGTCCGGAAGAAAACGATTCGTAATATACCGTTGTGACAATTCGACAGC
>NZ_JAQTPQ010000338.1 GCF_028712645.1 Flavobacterium sp.
ATACAACTTGCGTTCGCAAATGTTTGCCAAAGCTTTGCCAATGATTCAAACTATTGGTTCATTGAAACGTTTGGAATTGTTGCGTAACTCATCGGAATTGAAAGATAAACTTTGGGAGAATGTAAATGCGTTGCAAAGCGGATTGAGAAGTAAAGGATTTAATATTGGAGATACAAACACTTGTGTTACTCCTGTTTACCTTGAAGGAAGTGTGCCAGAAGCAATGGTTATGGTAAATGATTTGAGAGAGAATTACGGAATTTTTCTTTCTATTGTTATCTATCCTGTAATTCCAAAAGGAATGATTTTATTGCGAGTAATTCCTACTGCTCCTCATACATTAGCAGATATTGACGAAACACTTACTGCTTTTGAAGCCATTCGAGAAAAATTGGAAAACGGAACGTATAAAGAAATTGCTAGTAAAACAACCGTTGATTTAGATGCTTAATTAAGAATTATAAAGTTACTATTTATACAAACCTATGAGGTTTTAAAACCTTATAGGTTTTTTTTATGAATACCAAAATGAAACAAGAATATTCAAAATCAGAATCGAATACCGTCAAAAGAGGAGCTAAAAAAGCGAGTTATAACAAAGAAGAAATTCATACTGTTTTAGATGCTTCCGAGATTTGTTTCGTGGCATTTAATGTCAACGGAAAGGCCTTTGTTCAGCCCATTAATTTTGGACGAAAAGAAGAAACCTTGTATATCCATGGCTCTTTGCAAAACCGAATGACCAATATGTTAATCGAATCTGGAGAAGTTTGTTTGAGTGTAATGCACTTAGATTCAATGAAATTGACACGTTCCGCTTTTCATCATTCAGTAAACTATCGCTCGGTTGTGGTTTTTGGTAAAGTTCGAGAATTGCTAACTAATGAAGAAAAACTAGAGGGTTTAAAAACAATTATCAATCATTTTGTACCTAATAGATGGGATTATTGTAGAGAACCCAACGAAAATGAAATGAAGGCAACGAGAGTTATTGCAATTGATATTGAATCGGCTTCGGCAAAAATTGCAGATACTCCTCCAAATGATAATAAAGAAGATTATGAATTGGATTTTTGGTCTGGACTAATTCCTATAAAAATGGTTTGTGAATTTCCAGTTCCAGACGAAACTTTAAAAGATGGAATTGAAATTCCACAACACGTTTTGGATTTTTACGAAAAACGAAAAAACGGATTTTAATTGATTGTTTATAAGTAGTATTCAAAGGATTGCTGCTTACTAAAACCTACTGCCAATTACTAAAATTCGTTTTATTCTATTTATTACAACATTTTGCGTTAGGGATTGAAGCGAAAATCCTTTTTTGAGGTTTTTTCGCCTCAAAAAAGATTGTAACGGAAAGCCCGACCCTTGTGGTAACTCCCAAAAAAGTATTTTTAAATGCTGTTATAAGTGGGGGATAAGCCTAAAATCATAAGTTTTTCAAGTAAGTACATCTTCGTTTATGAACTACGGGATCAAAATGTTTCCACAAGTTATGAATGGCGAGATTATCAGCTAATTCAGGGGTTCTAAAACAATTCACGATGCCTTTTTCCTTGAAGGTATGATAATATTCATTAAAAATTATTGCGGTTACTGCCTTGTTTTGATATTCAGGATGTACTCCAATTAAATAAAAAATCATATCCTTGCTTTGTTTTCGTGCTTTCAGCAAATGTAGAAATCCAAAAGGGAATAGTTTTCCTTTTGATTTTTGCAAGGCTTCTGAAAAAGAGGGCATCACGATACTGAATGCCACAATATTATGGTCTTTGTCTTCGACGAATTTGATGAATTCAGGATTGATGAAACTGATGTATTTTTTCTTAAAATACTCCTTTTGAACGTCTGAAATGGCAACGAAAGATGATAAAGAGGCGTAAGATTCATTAAATAAATCAAACATTTTATCTACGTGAGGCATTACTTCTTTGGTGGATTTGAAATTGAGCGGAGTTAGCTGGTATCTTCTTTTTACCAATTCATTCGCTTTTTCGAAAAATTCCGTTTTCACATTTGAAAAGGGAAACTTGCTTTCAAGATATTCTTTTTCTTTAATAAAACCCAATTGCTCAAAATGATTGGCAAAGTACGGATGATTGTACCAAGTAATCATTGTTCCCATTTCGTTGAAACCTTCGGTGAGAACGCCTACTTTGTCTAGATTAGAGAATCCCATTGGACCTTCCACGTGTTCCAGATTGTTTTTTCGACCCAATTCATAGACTTTTTCCAATAAAGCTTTTGTCACTTCAATGTTATCAATTACATCGAACCAACCAAAACGGACTTTCTTTTTCTGTTGATCATTGACTTCACTCCAATTAATGATAGCGGCTATTCGTCCAACTATTTCATTATTTTTATAAGCCAAATAAAAATAAGCTTCTGCGTTTTCGAAAGCTGGATTTTTGGTTTTGTCAAACGATTCTATTTCATCGGAAATTATGGGTGGCACCCAATAGTTGTTGTCTTTGTATAAGGAGAAAGGAAATTTGACGAATTCGGTCATTTCCTTTTTTGTAAGAGCTTCTTTTATGGTAATCATCGTCGTGTTTTCAGTTGTTGTTTTATCCTTTTTTAGTTTTTTTGGCTCTTCTTTGAGCTTTTTTGTCTGAATCTCCAGTGTCAATTTTCATTCGCACTTCTTTGTAATTGGCATCGTAGCGCCAGGAAAACCCAATTCCTCCATACAATATAGATGGTGTAGTTTTTAGACTTGTACTAATAGAGGCGTCAATTTGCATACTGTCATCGATTAAATAAGCGGCTCCACCACGAACGATGGCATCGCTGTAAAAATCACTCATATAACCTTGATTTTCTATAAAACCAGACCATTTTCGGTTGAAACCTTTGGTCAACGTAATTCCATAACCGTAACTTGGATAATCAGTTCCAATATAATCGGCAATAATATTGGTAACAAAAACCCAACTTCCATCACCTAAATGGTTTTGGGCAATCAACATTATTTTTGGAGAAATGGCTGCGTCTGGAGAAAAATAATAGGGATTATTCGAAAAGGTTAAATTAGCACCAGCAAATACTGAAACTGCGGGTATAAATTGGTGCCAATTAAACGAATGATTCGCTTTCCAGCTGTAAACATTGATTTTTTTTTCTTAATTTTTGAAAGGATCATAAA
>NZ_JAQTPQ010000092.1 GCF_028712645.1 Flavobacterium sp.
AGACCTAAGTTAACATAAGTATTGTAAGGAGACGTCATTGTCAAATCGTTATAAAACACCCTTTTAATGACTTGATTGAAATCATTTGCTTTCTTCTTGATAGCAAAAATCACCGTGGGATCAGCCTGGAGTGGCATTCCTTGTCTCAAGCGATTAAGATAAACTTGCGCAATTCTAGGTCTTTCATCTTTTTTAACAGATTCTTTGTGCACAATTGAAGCTAAAATTGTTGCCTCAATTGGCGTTAAACCTTGTTTTGCCGCTTTGTCAGTTCGTTCCTTGCTCCAGAAATTACGATATTCCTTAATCATTTTATCACGGAATTTATCTGCAGATGTATTCCAATAAAGTTGGTATGTATTAGGAATAAACATCACCAAAACATTCTCATCCGTAAAACCGTTTTCTTTCAGGAAAATAGAATCTTTGAAAGAAGTTAGTAAAGACAAACTATCCGCTTCAATCTGTGAGCCAACTCGACCTGCAAAATTTTCTAATCGCTCTTGATTATTGAAAGCTAAATTCACTGGAATATTCATTCGCAAGGCTTTTACCAATTCATAACTGTTCATTCCTTTGGTAAATAAAAAACGCCCTGACTTTACATTTTCGGGATAACTTCTTTTGTTGGCGACCAATTCAAAATGCTCCATATTTTCAATATAGGGTGACACTATTTTTTTTACCGCCTCATAATCAGTTCCTGTTGGCACATAAACAAAGATTTCGTTTTCTGAAAATTTGGTATTTTTAGAAAAAATTTGTCGTGACAATATAAATCCGTAAATCATTAATACAGATATTAAAACGATTGATCCTATTGTTAAAATTTTCTTTAAGTTCAAAGCTAAAATTTTTAAAGTTGATTAATTGACTGTCCGCTAGCGGACAAAATTTGTTTTTTTTTACCGCAGATTTCACAGATTTGCACAGATTTTATAAATTCATTAAATATTGTTTTATTATTAATCTGCGAATCTGCTATTAAATATTTTTAAATACTAATTGAAAAATAGCTTCATCTTTATAAACTCCGTTTACCAGATTCCAGTCTTTTTTTGCACCTATCTTTTGAAATCCAAATTTAGTAAAAAGAGCTATACTAGCTTCATTTTCTGTGCCAATATTTGCATATAATTGATGTAAATTAAGGTAATAAAAAGAATACTCAATCAAGAGTTCCAGAGCTTCGGAGCCAATATTCTGTTTTCTATTTTCTGTTCCTTGAATTACGATTCCTATTCCTGCTCTATTATTCTTGGGGTCAAAGTCAAATAAATCAATTAATCCAATGGCTGGAAAATCTTGATCTTGACAAATCGCCAATCGTAATTGTTTGGCTTCATAAATATCCTGATGTGCATTTTCAAGATATTGTTTCACCAAAAACCGACTATACGGAGTTTGCGTATTGCTCACTTCCCAAATACTTTGGTCGTTTTCCATTGCATAAACAAACTCCAAATCATTGGGTTCGAGTGCTCGGAGGTAAATATTTTCGCCTTTTAAAGTTATCATTTTTTAGAATTACGAATTTGTGAACAATTTATTAAAAATAGCAACAAGCAAAATTATTATCACGACAGGCATAATAACAAAACCTTTCATTGAACGATACTGCTCATAATAATTCTTTTTTGAAAATTCACCCTTTTTTAATTGAGAATAAAAAAGAAAACAGCAAATAAATAATAACAAAACTAAAATTGATAAATCTGGAGCTTTCATAATTTAATTATTTTAATAACCAATTTTCTTTCTTGGTTCTAAGTTTTCTTTTTTATCAATCAACTCATCGAGATAGTTAAAAACCAGTTCAATGTTTTGAGTATGATTGGAAAGTTTCTTTTTAATTTCTTCAATTTCTAACTTCATACTTAACGTATCGGTGAGCATTTCTCTAATTTTGGTAAAGACACGTATAATTTGTATGTTGACTTTAATAGCTGTTGGACTATTAAGTACACTCGACAACATTGCAACCCCTTGTTCTGTAAAAGCCATAGGCATATATCTTGATCCTCCCCAACTTGAGGTGCCAAATTGGCTCCTCAAGTTGTCGAATTCTTGTTGACTAAGTTCAAACATAAAATCATCTGGAAATCTTTCCAAATTTCTACGAACCTGTCTTTTTAATTGTTTAGTTTCTACAGCATAAAGTTCCGACAAATCTCTATCCAGCATCACTTTTTGCTTTCTTATCAAGTAAATTTTACTGCTAATAATATCGTCTGGAATTAGAATCTCTTTACTCATATTTATTATTTCGTTTTTGAATAATTAAATCTCAATCTCGCCTTTAAACACAAACTCCGCCGGTCCTTTCAAGAAAACATTGGTAAATTGATTGTTTTTTTTGTCAAAAGAAACTTCCAGTTTCCCGCCTTCGACATTCAAATGGATGGATGTAGCATTAGTTTTTCCGGTTACATTCATCGCAATCGCAGCTGCAGTTGCACCAGTTCCGCAGGAAAGTGTTTCGTCTTCAACACCTCGTTCATAGGTTCGAAGAGAAAAAGTATCATCGTCAATTTGTTTTACAAAATTGATATTACTTCCTACTTTTCCATACAATTCGCCGTAACGAATGGCCGCTCCGTTTTCTTTTATATTGTAATTTTCCAAGTCTTCAACCATTTGCACGTGATGTGGAGAACCAGTGTTAAGGAATGTATATTCTGGAGTAGTTTTTACATTGGAAACATCAATCATTTGAAGGGAAACTTGACCCTTTTCGGCAATTGTGGCGTGGTGTAAACCATCAGTTGCTATAAAAGTACAGCTGTTTTTGATAACGTTCAGCTTTTTGGCGAAAGCCACTAAACAACGACCGCCATTACCACACATTGAACTTTGGTTTCCATCGGAATTATAATAGACCATTTTGAAATCAGTTTCAGAATCATTTTCCAATAAAATCAGTCCGTCACCACCAATCCCAAAGCGTCTGTTGCACAAATGCGCAATAAGTTGAATATTTTCTTTTGGAAAAAACTCAGATCGATTGTCAATCATTACAAAATCGTTTCCTGTTCCTTGGTATTTATAAAATTCTATTTGCATTTTAATTGAATTGTGTTGCACAAAAGTACAAATATTAATGATACGTTAAAGATTGTTAAACGAGCGTTAAACTGTTTTTTTGAAATAGTATAATTAATAATTTTACGTTGTAATTTCTTAAATAAGTATATCATTATGAAACGATTTTCAAACCTATTTCTAGTATCATTATTAAGCGGAGTCACAACACTTAGTGCTTATAAGTTGTTATTTGAAAATAACAACTATTTTTCTAACAACAAAAACGCTGTGGTCACTTTAGCTTCCAATTCGTATGGAAAACAAGTGGGACTATCGGCAGAAAATGTCGATTTTACTGAAGCTGCCGAAAAAACAATCCACACAGTGGTTCACGTAAAAAATGTTTCGAGAACTACCATTTCAAATCCAATTTTGGAATATTTTTATGGTTACAAAGGAGATCAACAACAGGAACAAATAGGCACAGGCTCTGGTGTTATCATTTCGGAAGATGGCTATATCGTGACCAATAATCACGTGGTAAAAGACGCAACCGAAATTGAAATCACACTGAATAACAAAAAATCATACAAAGCAAAACTCATAGGAACGGATTCGAAAATGGACGTTGCTTTGTTGAAAATTGATGCCGATGAAAAATTACCTTATACAGCATTTGCTAATTCTGATTCGGTGAAAGTTGGTCAATGGGCATTGGCAGTTGGAAATCCCTACAACTTGACATCGACAGTAACTGCAGGAATTATTTCGGCGAAAGCCAGAAATCTTGACACCAGCGGAATACAATCTTTCATACAAACTGATGCAGCTGTGAATCCAGGAAATTCTGGTGGTGCATTAGTAAATACCCGTGGCGAATTAATAGGAATCAACACTATGATTTCTTCTCCTACAGGCAGTTATACTGGATATTCTTTTGCCATTCCTTCGAATATTGCTCGTAAAATAATTGAGGATTTAATGGAATTTGGAAACGTGCAAAGAGGAGTTCTGGGAGTTGAAGGTGGCGAGTTGAATGCATTGGCTTCAAAAGAATTAGGTGTTTCAGAAACAGAAGGATTTTATATTAAAAAAGTTTCTAAAAAATCAGGTGCTGAAAAAGCCGGTCTCGAAAAAGGAGATATTATAGTAAAACTTGACGACCAAAACGTTGCCACATTTGCTGACCTCTCGGGATATATTAATACCAAAAGGCCAAATGATAAAGTAGAAGTTACTTTTATCAGAGATGGAAAAAATAAAGTTCTACCAGTAGTTCTGAGCAAAAACGAATTTTTCAGCACTGAATTCAAAGGTATGGAATTGGAGAATATTGATGCAGCAAGCAAAAACAGATTTCATCTGGATTATGGCGTAAAAATAAAATCTATAACCAATGAAAACTTGAAGCAATATCAAGATGAACTAATAGGAAATATTATCCTGAGTATTGATAATGTAAAAGTAAAAGATTTAGAAACAGTATCTAAAATCTTAAATAATAAAGAGGAAGAACAAAGCATTCGAATAGAAATGATTAACAAAAAAGGACAGATTATTCAAATAATAATTTAAAATTACTACTCACAAATTCGCAAATTAAATGCATTAATCCGTTTCAATAAAATGATACGGATTTTTTATGTCTTCTAAATCGGTAAAACAGTAGTACTTTTCACTTCCGAAATAATAAAAAAACTGCTAATTAAAGATACTCCAGGCAAAACGGATAATTTCTTTTGGTGAAAATGGTGGTAGCTTTCCATATCTGGCAGGACGATTTTAAGCATATAGTCAAAACTTCCAGAAATAAAATTACATTCGACCACCTCAGGCATATCCAAAATCGATTCATTGAATCCTTCTGAAACTTCAAAGGTTTGTTTAACGAGTGTCACTTGGCAATAAACCATAATATTTTTGCCTAATTTTTTCTTATTTAAAATCGACACATATTTTTCGATAATGCCTTCTTTTTCCAAACGTTTTACACGGTCATGAACTGGTGTCAGCGAAAGGTTTATTTTATTGGCAATATCCTTCAATGTCATACGCGCATCAACCTGAAGAAGACGCAAGATTTTTTTGTCAGTTTCGTCTAAAGTCATAGTTCAAAAGGATTAAATGAGTAATTTTTTAAAATTAAAAATCAGATATTTTTTCGTTTTAGAATTAAAAAACAGATTCGTTTTAGAAAAATTTTATGTAAAAATACCAAATAAAATAAATATTTCCTTAGTTTACTATCATATAACATAATAATTTCTTTCTGTAGTACATTTGCGTATCAATTTTCCTCTAACCATTAAACTTACTATTATGATAATTGGAGTTCCAAAAGAAATCAAAAACAACGAAAATCGTGTAGCACTTACACCAGCTGGTGTAGCTGAATTCAAGAAACACGGACATATCGTATATGTACAAAAAAGTGCTGGAGAAAACAGTGGTTTTAGTGACAAAGCTTATGCAGAAGCAGGAGCAGAAATTTTACCCACCATTGAAGCAGTATATGAAATTGCCGAAATGATTATTAAGGTAAAAGAACCTATCGCTTCAGAATATCCGATTATCAAAAAAGATCAATTATTATTTACTTATTTCCACTTTGCTTCTGGAGAGGAATTGACTCACGCTATGATTGAACGTGAAGCAATTTGTTTGGCGTATGAAACTGTTGAAAAATCAGATAGAAGTTTGCCTTTATTAGTTCCAATGTCGGAAGTAGCTGGTCGTATGGCTATTCAAGAAGGTGCAAAATATTTAGAGAAACCCTCTAAAGGAAAAGGAATTCTTTTAGGAGGTGTTCCGGGAGTTCCTCCAGCAAAAGTAGTCGTTTTAGGTGGTGGAATCGTAGGAACCCAAGCCGCAAAAATGGCAGCTGGTTTTGGTGCCCAAGTAACAATTATGGATGTTAGTTTGCCAAGATTGCGTTATTTATCAGACGTTATGCCCGCAAATGTAACTACTCTTATGTCTAACCATTATAATGTTCGTGAAGCAATTGCACAAGCTGATTTGGTTATTGGAGCTGTTTTAATTCCTGGTGCAAAAGCGCCGCACTTAATCACTCGTGATATGTTGAAATTAATGAGTCCAGGAACTGTTGTTGTTGATGTAGCAGTTGACCAAGGTGGCTGTATCGAAACTTGTACTCCTACTACTCACGAAAATCCTACTTTCATTATTGATGACATTGTACATTATTGCGTGGCTAATATGCCAGGAGCAGTTCCTTATACTTCTACACTTGCATTGACGAATGCTACTTTGCCTTATGCTTTGCAATTAGCCAATAAAGGATGGAAAAAAGCGTGTAATGAAAATGAAGAATTGAAAAAAGGACTAAATATCGCCAATGGAAAAATTCTTTATAAAGGAGTTGCCGATGCTTGGGGATTGCCGCTTAATGAAGTAGAAACCGTTTTATAAATATCAATTAGAATACAAAAACAAAAAATGCAACTTGAGAGTTGCATTTTTTGTTTGAATCAGAAAGCTGAATCCTATTTTTTAAATTAAAACCATTTTAGATTTTGTGTTTTAACAATTGAAGCAAATAATTACCATAACCTGATTTTACTAATGGTTCAGCTATAACTCGCAACTGTTCGCTATTTATAAAACCTTGTCGCCAAGCAATTTCTTCAATACACCCTATTTTTAGTCCTTGACGTTCTTCTATTACTTGAACAAATTGTCCCGCTTGCATTAGACTATTAAAAGTTCCTGTATCTAACCAAGCTGTTCCTCTATTTAAAATGCCCACTTTTAAAGTCCCTTTTTCGAGGTAAGCTTTATTTACATCTGTAATTTCATATTCACCTCTAGCACTTGGCTTGATATTCTTAGCAATTTCAACAACTGAATTATCGTAGAAGTACAATCCTGGAACTGCATAATTAGATTTGGGTTCCAATGGTTTTTCTTCGATGGAAAGAGCTTTCAAATTATCGTCAAATTCTACCACACCATAACGCTCTGGATCCGAAACGTGATACGCAAAAACTACTCCTCCTTGAGGTTCAGTATTTGACTGTAATAACTCATCCATATTAGCTCCAAAAAAAATATTATCTCCCAAAACCAAGGCAACACTGTCAGCACCGATGAATTCTTCTCCAATCACAAAAGCTTGTGCCAAACCATTAGGAACTGCCTGCTCAGCATAACTAAATTGGCAACCGATAGCGTTACCATCTCCCAACAACTTTTTAAAATTGGGTAAATCATGAGGAGTAGAAATGATTAATATTTCATTTATTCCAGCCATCATCAAGGTAGCCAATGGATAATAAATCATAGGTTTATCATATACTGGCATCATTTGTTTGCTCATCGCCAATGTTAATGGATGTAAGCGAGTACCGGATCCGCCGGCTAAAATTATTCCTTTCATATACAATTGTAGATTTTAGATTTTTAGATTACATAAGAAATTACAATCGCTTCATCATAATTCGAAGGCTTGCTTTATAATCGACAGCTTCTATCCCGTAAACTGCTTTTATTTTTGATTTATCCAATAAGGAAAAGGCGGGTCTTTCAGCAGGAGTTGGATAACTCGAAGCAGGAATTCCTTTTAAATCACAGGACTTTTGGGCAATTTCTTTAATATCTGATGCAAAATCAAACCAGCTAATTTCACCCTCATTCGAATAATGATAAATTCCAGGCTCCCATTTATTACTATCCAAAATTGTCAAAATTACTTGTGCCAAATCAGCAGCATAAGTTGGCGATCCAATTTGGTCGTTTACTACGCTCAACGATTCTCTCTCGGTCATTAATCGCAACATTGTTTTTACAAAATTATTTCCAAACTCGGAGTAAACCCAAGCGGTTCTAATAATAATACTTTCTGGACAATTATGTAAACAAGCATTTTCGCCAGCTAATTTTGTAACTCCATATATGCTTTTGGGATTAGGCAAATCTTCTTCTTTATAAGCAACTGGGGATGTTCCATCAAAAACATAATCGGTAGAAATATGCACTAATTTTGCTCCTGAATTATGACATAATGTAGCCAAAGTGGCAATCGCCAAATGGTTAATTGCATCTGCAACTATCTGATCATCTTCTGCTTTATCGACCGCAGTGTATGCAGCACAATTGATAACAATATCAGGTTGGATAAGATTAAAATTGGTAATTATTTCCTGGCTTTTATCTAAAGGAAAATCAGCAATATCTGTAAATATAAAATTGAAATTGGGATAATTAGAGGCCAATTGTTTGATTTCTGAACCTAATTGTCCGTTAGCTCCGGTTACTAGTATTTTTTTCATATTATTCAAATGACCAATTAATTTCATTAAAACTAGGCAATATCAAATCTTTTTCGGAAACGATGACTTCATCTGGATGTATTTGCCAATCAATGGACAAAGTTGAATCATCATATCGAATTCCTCTTTCACTTTCTTTATGATATACCTGATCCACTTTATACATAACAGATGCTGTTTCGCTCAAAACCGAAAAACCGTGAGCAAAGCCGTGGGGTATCATCAATTGTTTTTTGTTTGCAGCACTCAAAATCACGCTCATATGTTGCCCATAAGTAGGCGAATTTTTGCGCAAATCAACCGCCACGTCCAGAATTTCCCCTTCTAAAACACGAACCAACTTGGCTTGTGCAAAAGGGTTGATTTGCATATGCAATCCTCGTATTACTCCTCGCTTGGAGAAAGACTGATTGTCTTGAATAAATTGATGGTCAATTCCGTTTTCATTAAATTTTGCTTTATTATAAGCTTCAAAAAAGAATCCGCGTGAGTCTTCATAAATAATTGGAGTAATGATTACCAAATCCTTTATGGCTGTTTTTTCTATGTTCATTGTATTTTAAATAATGGTGGTAAACCCCCTTAAATTATATTATTTAATCTTTTTTTAATATTTTAAAAACCGATTTTTGAGTTCTTGATTAGATCGACAACAGAAAACATAATAATTATGTTAACCGTTGGGTGTAATTCAAATTATTATTTTTGGCTGTAGTCCTATTAAGTATATGCTTTTTTTAAGCCACCGATTACGCATATTTTTTTTATAAATCGAAAGCTAAAATCCGTTTAATCTTTTAATTCTATCTAACTCTTTTTTTAATCTGTGTAAATCTGTGAAATCCGTGGCAAAAAAAAACAGTTAGCTACTCTTTGTCAAAGTCCAACCACTTTCTTCAAATCTGTGGCAAAATAATTCAAAAAAAAAAAAACATCTCTTTTTTTAGACCACAGCCTTATTTTTTTTAAACGCATAGTTTTTATTAATTGAATCAAGACGTTTCACTTAATTATAGTTAATCATAGACTTTGCTCCCCGAGCGGTTATGTTGTTTTTTTGAATGCCATTTTCCGAACAACAACCGTTCGAACCACCAAATAAAACAGAGTTAAAACCAATAAAAGTTCTAATACTACAAATAACGACAAACTTCCTTTTCCATCCAAATAGATAACAAGAACATTAATCAACAACTGGAATATAGCATAAATAACAGCGACTACAATATGGGAATAACCCCATTCATTAGCCAAATATTGATATAAATGAGACCGATGCGCTTCGAATATATTTTCTCGTTTTCTGATTCTGTTAAGAATTGTGACAATAGCATCAATTCCGTAAATAGAAAAGAAAAGGATATAGCCGATTTGTCCTGAATCTATAATGGTTTTTATCATCAAATAACCCAAAAACACAGCCATACTGATGCTTCCCACATCCCCTGCAAATGTCTTTGCTTTAGTTCGTACATTAAAAAAACCGAATACCAAACAAGACAATCCTATAGTTATCAATAAGGGCAAACTGGATTCGTTTACTGGTAAAATGGAAAAACTGCCAATGGCAACCAAGGCATACAATACCGTTATTCCATTAATACCATCCATAAAATTGAAGGCATTCATCCATCCTATCAATAAAACCAAAACAATTGGTAATACCCAAAGTGATTCCAAAAAAAGATTTAAGTCATAAGCTATCAATAGAAAAGCAAAAATATGGGAAGTAAAACGGGGCAACTGTGGTAGTGGTTTTATATCATCAATAAAACTGACTGTAGCTACTAATAGAACTGCTAAAGTCGCAGCCCAAGTTGAATAACCCAACACAAAAGCTATTAGCATTGTAATAGGGAAAATAATTCCACCACCTCTTAAAGTAATACTGGAATGGGACGAACGATGATTGGGTTTATCTATGATGTTGTAGTGGTCTGCTATTTTGAAATAGAGAAGTTCTACACAAAAAAGACTAAGCGTGATAAATAGGTATGGCATTATGGTTGGAATGATTTATTGTTCTTATGCTATTTCAGCAATATCGATTTATAGGGAATAAATTTTAAATTCTCAGGGGGCATCTCATAATCTAGACTGATTGCTCTAAAATAGGGAAATAGATAAAAACAGCACATAACGATTAGTAACCAAAATTGTTTATTTTCTAATGTAGCAAATATAATTTCAGCCACAAGAATAATCTCAAAAATTCTAAAATAAATATACAGTCTAGTTAAGTCGGTAGATTCAGAAAATAAATTGAGAAAAAGAATGGAACATACATAAAGTAACATGAAATGTTTTTGATTTGGATACCTAAATCCATTTTTATCATAATAATTAATAACTAAAAAACCCATTGCATTCATTACTACTAATTTCAACAAAGGAACTGTTTTAGCCAATTTACTAGAAACGTAATACATATAATGGGAGTTTTTCAAAAGCAAACTGAGCCAATGAATAACACCTATTTGCCCAAAAAGAAAGGTGAGTGCCATCAAAATATACAAGTTGTGACTTTTTATAACATCCCCCCACTTAAAAACAAATAAAAAAACTATAAAAGGAAAAACACAACTGTAATGAATGGAGATACCAACAAACATCAATAAAAAGTAAATAAGATATTTTCTTTCTAATAAATAACTAAAAGCATAAAAAGCAATAGTAACAGATAAAAATTGTCTGATAAAGGTGAACGAATATAAAAACAAAACAGGAATTAAAAAATACAATACCATAGGGAGGCTACTTTTTTTAGTATACTTCCTGATTCCTAAATAAGCAAAGAGATAAGTAAAAAAAGAAAAAAAGAAAATGACAATCGAGATTCAAATACCGAAAGATTCGCATAATAGCTAAAAAACCAAATTCTAGGCCATTATTTCTAGTCCCTCCAAGATACCAATTGGTATAGGAACGATAATCCCAGCCTATTCTATCCCGAAAGCCTCCAATTAGAATCATAATACTCAAAAGAGTGAGACTAACGGCTTTTTCGGTAGTTGGATATTTAGTCAGCCCTTAAAAAGACCTATTTTTAATTTCCCCAAAAATTAGAATATTATTTTTAAGCAAGAAGTTGAACAAATTATTGATCCAAAAAATAATTTGTTCTTTGATTTGATTAAATCGGAGTTTCAAATTGTATCCGATTCCAGCCAAAAGAGCATTATGAACATCTCCAGCCACGCCTTTGAGAAAGTTTAATCCTAAAGCGTGGTTTCTTTTTAAATGTGATATTGTGGGTTCAATTGCAGCTCTGGCTCTAAATCTTTTTCTGGCAACTTCCTGTTGGTATCTTGAACTTTCTTTTCTGTTTTTTGGTATCAGTATTTGTGTTCCCTCAACTTCTGTTTTTCCTCTAAAACCCCTGTCCGTCCCAGCAATTTTGGGTCTTGTTCCTCCAATACATTTTCGTACTCGCTCACTTTGCGCTAATGATTCTTCCAAAGTTTTACTATCGTGTGGGTTGCCTGAAAATCTTTTTATAGAAGTAACAACTCCTGTTTGTCTTCCTCTTACAACACACACTTTTGTGCCAAATTCATACGCCTTGTGTGCTTTTCCCTTGGCAATACAAGCTGTTTGTGGTTCATGCAAACTGTAAATTTTTTCTTTGCTGTTTCGCTCTTGTGTGAGCGCTTTTTTGTAATTACTAAATTCAGTTTCGTATTGTTTTTGAAGATGCTCTGGCAATTTTCTTTCTAATTCACGAACTACTCTGTGTCCAATAGTTCGCAACTTTTTCCGAGCCATTGTAGCTTTCTTTTTTCGTTTTGGATGGTGACCAAAATAGGCATCCCGAAGATGCTGTTTGGCTACTCTTTTGTAAGTTTGCCTTTGTTTAATTCCTTCAAATTCAGCAATTTTAGCACAATTGTCAATTACTTTTTTAGCCAGTTTGGCATCCGTTGGAAAAGTGATGTTTTTCTCCTGAACCGTGGTGTCAATCTGAACTTCTTTTTCCTTTTTTGCCTTGGGGTGTAAAGCCACGCTTTGGCTCAATAAAAATTCTAAACCTTCTTCTTTCAACCGTTTTCTAAAATGAACAAACTCACTCGGGTCAAAGGGTTGTTTGGTTTGAAAGAATTCTTCTCCTGTAAAATATTGCCAATAAGTATTCTCAATCCATCGTTCAACAACCGATTCATCGCTCTCTTTGAACATCTCTTTCAAAAGCAATAATCCTGCAATTTTTCTAATAGGAATTGAGGGCCTGCCTTGCGCTGAATATAAATTTTGGAACTCAAACTCCATTTTATCCCAAGCAACCTCATCTGCTAATTTTACCAAAGGATGCCCAAGGTTTATAAGGTCTGTTAGCCTTGTTTTGAACAAA
>NZ_JAQTPQ010000339.1 GCF_028712645.1 Flavobacterium sp.
AGCTTTCCATGTCAACCAAGTCCCAAGCGGGCAAGGGGAGTTTGTCTAATTCGTTTAGAACATCCCGTTTTGGAGTGATGTTTATTTCATTTTTGTTTTTATAAACTATTCCTTGAATTTCGGCAATATCTTTCTGGTTTTCTATGACGTTTATAAGTTCGAGCAAAGTCCATTCGCCTTCGCCTTGAATGATAAAATCTGCTCCTTTTTCTAAATATTCTTTATAGTGATCTGTCGAATCTGAACTGCAAATTATGGTGGTGCAATTGTTTTTTTTTCCTATTTTAATCATTTCAAAACAGGCTTCCCTCATTTTTGTTAGGCACATTTTGGTTAAATAATTAAAACCATCGTCATAAATCACCAAAAAATCGGGTCTTTTTTTCTCTAAAACAGGTTCGATTGATTTTGGAGAATCTAGCAAATTTGTATCAAAAAGAGAAACTTCATAATTGTTTTTTCGCATTAATGAGGCCGCATATAAAGTTCCCAATGGAGGAAAAGGGGTTTTGTTTTTCCATTGTTTCGGGTCTAATTTGTAATAGTAGGAATGCGAAAAAAGAATTTTAGACATTTTCTTTAGTAAGAATTAAATTAAATTTTAAATGTACTTCTTCTAGTTTTGAGTTTAAAGATAAAATGACTTTTTTTTGAAAATTTGAGGGATGGTGTTTCGAAACATTTCTTTTAGATTTTAAGGCGACTTCAAAATCTTCTTCGGACAAATAATGAAATTTTGATTTCCACTTTTTAATGGTAATCGACTTAAAAAAGTAATCTATGTGGTTGCCTAATTTTGTATTCAAAATTAATTCTACTCCTTTTGTTAGAAAAGGTTTTTTAATATCAGGAATGGAATTCGTGACAGAATTAAATTTTGAAAAATAACTTAAAACCCATTCATTATTTTTATAAAAGTCTTCAAAAACTGTTTTACCATGAATTGGAATTAAGGAATTTATTTCGGTTGCCGTAAAGCGATTTTTTTCTTCGATTTCTAATTGATTTGAAGAGATAAAGTAGTTTATGCAAAAATATTTGCGAGAATTAAACAGAAATATTTTTTTAAAAAGCATTAGTAAAGTTCTACAAATCCATAGTTTTTCTGGTTTTGTAATTACAAAAAAGTCAATATCACTGTCTTCATCATAATATCCTTTAGATAATGAACCTGAAATTCCTACAGCTTCAACAAAAGGAAATTTTGAAATAAATTTGGCTCTTTTGCGCGCTATTACTAAGGCATTTTTTGCCATTAAATTACCTTTTAATCTTTTGGGAACACTATCTAAATCATTGCCATATACATAGAACTCGTCAATTTTGACAATTATTTTTTGATTTATTAAATTTTGCAACTCGTTTTTGGTATCTGAAATAGCATTATGATTAGTATAATGATGAATTTCTTCCGTTTTTAGAGGATATCTAAATATTGAAAAATAGAGTATAGTTTTTAGTGTTTCCATAATTTCATAATTTTTTCTGCGAATGGCTACTGCTAACTAATCAATGTGCTTCCAGCCAATCTTTTCCCATGCCAATTTCAACTTCTAAAGGAACATCCATTTTGAAAGCATTTTCCATTTCGTGTTTAATCATTGGTTGGATTTTCTCCAGTTCAGAGTTATGAACATCAAACACAAGCTCATCATGAACCTGCAACAGCATTTTGCTTTTCCATTTTTCTGACGTGAGTTTTTTATGAATAGTAATCATCGCAATTTTAATAATATCGGCGGCACTTCCTTGAATTGGTGCGTTCACGGCATTTCGTTCAGCTCCACCACGAACGATTGCATTTTGAGAGTTGATGTCTTTTAAATAACGACGACGACCTAAAATAGTTTGCACATAACCATTTTCTCTTGCAAATTCTATTTGTTCTTGAATATAAGTTTTCAATCTTGGATAAGTTTTGTAATACGCTTCGATTAAAGAGGCACTTTCGCTTCTCGATAAAGAAGTTTGATTGCTCAATCCAAATGCCGAAACACCATAAATAATTCCGAAATTTACGGTTTTAGCATGGCTTCGTTGTTCACGAGTTACTTCTTCCAGCGGAACATTAAATACTTTTGAGGCGGTCGATTTGTGAATGTCTTCGTGATTTTTAAAAGCCTTAATCATAGTTGACTCGCCACTCAAAGCCGCAATAATTCGGAGTTCTATCTGGGAATAATCGGCAGAAACTAGGGTATAATTTTCGTCTCTTGCCACAAAAGCTTTCCTGATTTGGCGACCACGTTCTGTACGAATTGGAATATTCTGCAAATTCGGATTATTGGAACTCAAACGACCCGTTGCAGCCACAGTTTGCATATAATCGGTATGAATCCGATTTGTAATTTTGTCAACCTGATTGGGCAGTGCGTCAACATACGTATTTTGCAATTTTATCAGCTGTCGCCAATCGAGAATGTTCTTTACTATTGGATTATCTATTGCTAAATAGCTCAAAACCTCTTCGCCTGTGGCATATTGCCCTGTTTTGGTTTTCTTCTGTTTAGCTCCGCCAATTTTTAATTTATCGAATAAAATTTCTCCTAATTGTTTGGGCGAAGCCAAATTAAAGGAATGTCCAGCAGTTTCATAAATGGTTTTTTCCAATGCCTTAATGTCGTCTTCAAGCTCTTTCGACAATGATTTCAAGAAATCAATATCTACTCGGATTCCTTCTTTTTCCATATCGGCCAGTACTTTTACCAATGGAATTTCGATTTCGTCAAACAGTTTTTTGGTTTCTGTTTTGTTTAATTCTTCGGTAAAAATTTCTTTCAATTGCAAGGTTACATCCGTGTCTTCAACGGCATATTCCTTGATTTCTTCTAATTCGACGTCTCGCATTGATTTTTGGTTTTTACCTTTCTTCCCAATTAAATCTTCAATAGATTTTGGAGAATATTTCAGATAAGTTTCCGATAATATATCCATATTATGACGCATATCTGGATTGATGAGGTAATGTGCAATCATCGTGTCGAAAAGTTTTCCTTCGACAGAAATGTTGTAATTCGAAAGAATTTTCAAATCGTATTTTAAATTCTGACCAATTTTTTCGATGTTTTCATTTTCAAAAAACGGAATAAATTTTTCGATTAAAGTTTGTGCTTCTTCCTGATTTTCTGGGAATGGA
>NZ_JAQTPQ010000093.1 GCF_028712645.1 Flavobacterium sp.
TGCTTAAAAATTGGTCTCTTTCTGACACAAGAGCATTTGGATTAGATAAAAGTGATGTCGAAATTGAAGAGATTCCTTTTATATATCAACCTATAGTGAAATTAGAATTGGAGAGGAAGTAGATTTTTTTATTAAAAATGTTAACTTAAAATAAAAAATTTATTTTACAATCCTTCATAGTAATGACTTTTATCAAGCCATCCTGAAAAGCTTTTGAGATTATTGTTTGTAAACTGATCGATTATATCACTATTTTAATAATAAGTAGCGAGAAAGATATAATGTCGCAATTATTAAAAAGAGTTTTTGCCACAGATTAGAAGGATTAAAAAGATTTTTAAGCTAATTAACAAATTAATCTGTGCTAATCTGTGACCCGAGTGATAATGAACAGGCGAAGCAAATCTGTGGCAAAGGAATTCATTAAAATACGACATTAAATTTTAGCTATTACTTATTTAATACAATAATCTTTTTTCTTCCCCTAACTCTGAATATTGGATTGAAAAATGGAGTGTTCTAAGATTGGCTATTAGGTGTGCAAATTCGCCTTCATTTGTCCAAAGTATGTTAATTTCCTCTTCGATAGTTTCGTCAAAAGTGACAGTTCCAAGAAAAGCATTTGAGGTATTTCTTAATCGAATGATGTCTAATTGTTTTGTAACGACTTCTTTTTTCAGACCTTCTTCTATAGCTGTTAAGCTTAATGTGGTTCTGTTTATTTCTTTGTGGCCATCTTTTCCGGCTATAGCAACAGCATCGTGGTCATTTGCTCCTGCGAAAATATCTAAATACCATATTTGAGGAATTCCAGGCATAAACATTTGAATCGCTCTCGCTAACAACAGCTTTTGTTCGTTTTCTCCTAAGGCACTAAAATAGGTTGCATTGACTTGATAGTATGATATTTTTTTACCATCAGCTCCATAAAGGTTTTTTACTTGTCCACCACGTTCGATAATAAGATCCATCATTTCTATGATTTCCTCATCTTTCAAAAGCCCTTTTTGGTACACACCATTTACTTCTTTACCCTTTAAATCCAAAATTGGAATTCCATCGTGGCAACCTAACATATTTACAGTTTTGAATCCTTTTGCAATAATTTCTTTTGCCCAAGTCATTAGTGCTTTATTCGTCCCTTTTTCGATAGCGTGAATAGTTAAACCTGGAAGAAAAAAATCATAAATAGCATAACCTTCATTAGCCACTTCATCATGCAGGTGCAATCCGAACTCTGCATGAATTTCAGGTAACAAGACTAAATTATTATTTTTTGCAATCTGATTTATTCGCTCTAAATAATTCCAAGTTCCTGGTTTGTTAAAAAAGTTTGTTTCGCCAATCTCTTTATGTAAATAAGCAAAGGCATCTAATCTTAAAATTTGACAACCATAACTTGCTACTTTGGCTAACACTTCTTCGTAAAATTCCCATACTAATGGCGATTTTGCGTTAACATCCATTTGCCCAAGATAATTACGATTGCTATTTACAATCTTTAGAACTTCCTCTTTGTATTCTGAATAATCTCCAAAATCAATGGTTTGTAGCTCCTGATTTTCATCAATTGCTTTGTTTATTATTTCACAAATCGATTGTGCATTTTCTGGGCTTAAATTTGCTATCAATTTTAAATCGTTTACTGAAATTTTTTGATAGGTAACTTTTTGATAAAAAGTATTCCAATATGGTTTTTCTGTTCCATCAGGAAATAGAATTTTTAAAATAGGAAGACCCGATTTCCGCATAAAGAGCTTGTCTAAGAATTCTTTATTTGGTACAATAATTCCATCTTCTCCTAATTGACCATTTCCTTGCCAGAATTCATTCCAATCGATAAAAAAATCTTTGAATTTTGATTGGTTACCATTTTTTATTAAATCTTTGAATTGGGGCGAGGCAACTGATAAGTGATTTAAAACGATGTCAAATTTTAATTGAATATTTAATTCATTGAAAGTCGCTATATCTTTCTTTGAAACTAACTCTTCATTGATGTCATAATTTATAATAGAAAAACCTCTATCCAAGTCACTGTTGAAAAAAGTTGGCAAAACATAAAAAAGTGAAAATGTATTTTTAAACTGAGCCATTTTCAGCATACTAACAATATCATTCAGATTTGTTCCAATGCTGTCTGGATAAGCATTTAACATTACTCCGTTGCTACTATTTGGCATACTTTTTTTATTATTGTTTAATGCTGTCATTTCTTAACTATTAAAAATTATGGATTTTTTTATTGGTACCAAATATACTAAACAATCTAAAAATAAAGCACAAAATAACAATAGTGGAAAAACAAATAGTGTTGATTGAAATTTTGTATTTTAGAAGTTTGATTTAGAATGAGGATTTAACAATCTGCCATATTTACGGCTATTGCCAAACCACCTTCAGAAGTTTCTTTGTATTTGTTGTTCATATCTTTAGCGGTTTGCCACATCGTGTCAATCACTTTATCCAAAGGAACTTTGGCGTTTTTTGGGTCAGTTTCCAAAGCTAATTCGGCAGCATTTATTGCTTTTATTGCTCCCATAGTATTTCTTTCGATACACGGAATTTGGACTAATCCGCCTACGGGATCACAAGTCAATCCCAAATGATGTTCCATAGCAATTTCGGCAGCCATTAAAACTTGTGCTGGAGTTCCGCCCATTAATTCGCATAATGCGGCGGCGGCCATTGCAGATGAAACCCCAATTTCTGCCTGACAACCACCCATTGCTGCTGAAATGGTAGAGCCTTTTTTGAAAATACTTCCTATTTCGCTAGCAACCATTAGGAATTGCTTGATTTCTTTTTCACCAGCATTATGGTTTTCTATAACTAAATAATACATTAAAACTGCAGGAATTACACCAGCACTTCCGTTGGTTGGAGCAGTAACCACACGGCCTAATGCAGCATTTACTTCATTGACAGCAAGGGCAAAACAACTTACCCATTTCAGGATTTGTCGAAATTTAACTTCAGTTAATCGAATTTGTTCGAGCCAAGTTTGTGGTGAATCATAATTAGATAAACCAATAAGGTGTTGGTGCATATCAAAAGCTCTTCGATGAACATTTAAACCACCAGGAAGAATGCCTTCGGAATGGCAACCCATATACATACATTCGAGCATTGTGTTCCAAATGCGCATTAATTCGTGATGAATTTCAGCTTCGGGACGCATTGATTTTTCATTTTCAAATACAATTTCCGAAATAGATTTGTTTTTTTGAATGGTATAATTTAATAATTCATTTGCGTTTTGAATCGGAAAAGGGAAAGCACATTTTATCTGGATTTTCTTTTTGGCATTGTCACGTTCTTCTTTTACCACGAATCCTCCACCGATGGAGTAGAAGGTCGAATTATATTCCGTAGTGTCAAGTAAACTAGCGGTAAATGTTAATCCATTAGCGTGAAATGGGAGGAAATTTTTATTAAAAATTATATCCTCTTCAGGGAAAAAAGGAACTATTATTTCATTTCCAAAATGGATATATTTTTTCTCTTTTATTTCTTTTATTATTTTATCAATATTTTCTACTGGAATATACTCAGGATCTTGTCCTGATAATCCTAACATTATGGCTAAATCAGTGGCGTGACCTTTTCCGGTTAAGGAAAGTGAACCGTATAAATCAACTTTAATATAATCTACAAGTTCAAACTTATTATTAGTTCGAAGTTCTTCAAGAAAACGTTCGGCTGCTCGCCAAGGGCCAAGAGTGTGTGAACTCGAAGGTCCAATTCCAATTTTCAGCATATCAAAAACCGAGATGCATTCTTCCATAATAGTAGATTTTGTAGAACAAATATAGAAGAATGGATGTGTAAAAAGAAGTTTTTAGCTTTTGAATTTGCGAATTTGATAAAATCCCTCAAAATTCATATAATAGTTTCAATTGCTTAGGTTTTTTTTGAAGCTTTTTGAAAATATAAAAATAGAAAAGGCATTCTATTTTTAAATTAATGCACGGCAATTACATTGACTTTTTCAATTTTAATTAAATCAAGTTCAATATGTCTATTGTGAGCTTTGCTATGAAATTCGCTTATGATTTCTAAAATATCATAGTCCACAAAGTTGCAATCACTTCCATCGATGGTTAGAATGCTGTATTCAGGAACTTCATCCAATACTTTTTTTAGTTTCACTTTGTTTAAAAAAGTTACGTTGCTATTGAGTTTTATATATTGGGTTTCAATTCCAAGTTTTTGAGATTTGGTAATTTTAAATTCATCCTTGAAGTTATTTAAAACAATATAATAGATAGAAATTAAAAGTCCTATAGTTACTCCAACAAGTAAATCAGTCAAAAGAATAACGACAATCGTAATCAAAAAAGGAATATATTGTTTGCGTCCAAGGCTTAGCATATTGCGATACAATTTGGGTTTTGTCAAATTGTATCCCGTAATAATTAGAATCGCTGCGAGGGAGGCATAAGGAATTTGGTTGAGTAAAAAGGGAACGAGTAAAACGGCAAGCAACAAAAACAATCCGTGTGTAAAAGCCGAAAGTTTAGTTCTTGCACCAGCATCAACATTTGCTGCACCCCTTACAACAACTGCGGTTATTGGAATCGCACCAAGAAGCCCACAAGTTATGTTTCCAATTCCTTGAGCTATCAATTCCCGATTTACGGGAGTAATTCGGTTGCGTCTGTCTAACTTATCAACGGCTTCGATACAAAGTAAAGTTTCTAAGGTTGCAAGAATTCCTATTAAGAGTCCGCCTTTCCAGATTTCGAATGTGGAAAAAAGTTTTGACAAGTCAGGGAAAGAAATATCTTCAAAAATATTCGAAGATATGCTTACTAATTGAGTTTGTTTTAGGGAAAAATCGGATGTGGCATTTGTAAAAAGAATATTGGCAATTACCGAAATAAAGACTACTAATAAAGGAGCGGGAACAACTTTGAATTTTTTGGCAAATGGTTGTTGGAGAATTACCAGAATCGTCAACGAAATTAGTGTAATCAGTATTGCTCCACGAGTTATATGATGGTTAAAATGATTGAAATTGCCAAGAAAATTTTCTGATGAAAATAGTTTTAGAAAACCACTTGTCCAAAAATCGGGTTGGTCATAACCTAAAGCCAAAGGGATTTGTTTTGAAATCAGGATTATTCCTATCGCTGCCAGCATTCCTTTAATAACAGACGAGGGAAAATAATTTGCTATGGCTCCTAATTTTAACAATCCAAGTACTAATTGAAAAAAGCCTGCAACAATTACTGTTAGAAGAAATATTCTATAATCGCCAAGCGAAATAATCGAAGCGGCAACAATAGTTGTTAGTCCCGCAGCAGGACCAGAAACTGCAAGTTGTGAACCGCTAATTAGTGAAACCATCAATCCACCAATAATTCCTGATAATAATCCAGCATAAAGTGGAGCACCAGAAGCCAAAGCAATCCCTAAACAAAGAGGTAACGATACCAGAAAAACATAAAGTCCTGCTGGTAAATCGTGTTTAAACCAAATAATTCGGTAATATTTTATGGTGCGTTTCATTGAAATAAAAACTTACTTTCAAAGATAAGTTTTTTATTATAGTATTAATTTATTTTATGGGATTCTATAAAATATTTTTTGGAAGAACTTTTCTTGTCCAAGTTTTAATACGTTTGATTTTGCCTACTTTTGAATTGTATAAATAATCACTAATAATCAGAGTATTCTGTTGGATATAAAAAATATTTATCTATATGCGAAATATTATTTTTATATTTTTCCATAGCAATTAATGCCTTCCATTCAGGAGAATCAGAAAAGGCTTTCCAGTGTGCATCTCGACTTTCCAGATTGTCGTAAGTTGTCATATACATAAGATTCGGCATTTTTGGACCTGAAATTACTTCTCCATAAAATACAGCATTACACTCAAGACGGTTAAAAAGCTTGATTTCGCCTCCGGCATTAAACATATCAACTTTGTTTCTATAATAAGCTTCAGTTGCAGATTCATAACTTCTTAACTCATAAACTCTATTAGCTCTTGGATCGTTTAATTTTGAAGGAATTAAAACTGGATGATCTGAAAACGCTTTTAATAAAATGGATTCAATACGATTGAAAGTGGGTTGGGTGTACAAAGTATTTAAATAATCAGCACCTACAGCTAAATACGTTTTGTCCTTAGCCAGTTTTTCATCAATACTTAAAAATTGTGCCATTGACGAAAAAGGAATTAATACTATAATTTTTTTTATAGAATCATTTTCATCTTTTATGGGTTTGAATACACCAATTGACTTAATTCCTATTTTTTTTAAACCTGGAATATAAGCTTCTTTCAAGTATTTATCTGTAGTTTCAACTTGTTGATCTGTTTTTAAAATATAGGTTTTGATCTGATAAAATTCGCGCTCAAATTTAGCAGATTTTGAAGGAATATTTAAATCGGAATAAGCTTTTGTAAAGCTACTAATGGTTAAAACCAAAACTAATAAAGAAAGGAGACGAATAATTTTCATTTTTATACTATTTAAGTTCAACAACTTGAAGTTTTTTTTGTTAAATATAATACTTTCTTTATAACGTGGTATGTTTTTAAGGTTTTTAAAAAATCCATAGACTCAACAAGACTTATTTTTAACTTCGTACAACTAGTTCGAGTTTAAGGAACACATCGGGAATCGGGAATCGTTAGCGCAGTTTTGCAAACTGTGCCCATTCCAATTGGCAACTAAAACATATTCAATAAAATTACTTTTAAATCATTATCTAAGTCCACATAATTTCTGGTGGAACTTTTTAATTCTTATCGGTTGCTCTCGTTTGTGGGCCACAGTTTGCAAAACTGCGCTAACGTTCGAGAGGAAATTTAGATATATCTAGGACGTCGGGGTCGGGACGTTCGAGAGGAAACTTAGTACATATCTAGAATGTCGGGTTATAATGGTTGGTTGAGGTAGTTAATTTAGTATAAGGCTCCGCAAAGTCTCCGACTTTGAGGTAGTGATTTTCGGTTTCCAACCGACTTTAATTTGGGGTTTAATTTTAAGTCAGTCACAGACTGATGAACGCATCCTCAAAGTCGGAGACTTTGCGGAGCGGTGGGTAATTATTTTAATTCAGGAAGTTCGACACCTAAATTAGTGGCTTTAGCTCTTAAATCAATAAATTCTTTTTTGGAAAGTGTCGAAATGTGCTTTCTAATATGATAGCACTTTCCATTTGATAAATCGATTTTTAAATTTGAATCTATCCAATGTGCGTGCGGATTAGATGGAAAATTGTCTGCATCGTTTTTGTGAATGATGAATACTTTACCCTTGTTTTTAATTTTAACTTTTGTTTCTAATTCCTCAATATCATTAGGTATTTTAAAATCAAAAGTTATTTCATTTCTTATTTGATTAAAATCATAATTATTAATTACATTATCGATTTCAACTTCTGAGATAGGATGGTCATAAAACTCTAAAGATAACTTTAAAGCAAACTTATCTAAATACGAAGCCATAAGAATCTTTATTAGATCAGAGAACGCATCCTCAAAGTCGGAGACTTTGCGGAGCGGAACTTCTTATAAAAATCACACGTTTTTCAAAGAACACTTGGTAGCGGTGCAGGAACTTATTTTTTAGATGTTGCTTTGATTTGAGTGTACACTTGCTTCCAATTTATACTTTCAAAGTAATAGTTTTTGGAAAAGTTTTTTTCAACTTTTTCTAGAAACAATTCAATCCATTCGTAATAATCCCAACCACCAGATGAGAACATTGATGCAAATTTAAATTGAACTTCAATTTTGATTGATATATGGTGAGTTGAAGTTTCTTGAAAACTTTTATAACCTAAATAGAGTCTTTCAAACCCACGAGGTAAGACACTGCCAAATCCTTCATATTCTACTCCAATACTTATTTTAAATCTTTTAGTGTCAATTAGGATTCCATTGTCAAGTTTGGAAAGTTTACTCTTTCTTGGTAAAATAAAATCGAAGTATTTAAAAAGTTCTCCACTTTCACCATAGCTTAATACTACTTTGCCAGGTGATTTATCTTTTTTATGCGAAATAAATGATGCTCTTTGATCCATAGGTTTTGAGAACATTTCTAAAAATCTATTTGAAAGAAGTATATCTGGAATATCTTTTCTAGAGAACTCTTTTAATTGTTTTTTGTCGAGACCGTGGATATTGAAATAGTCTGTAAGATGAGTAGATAATTCATCAATTAAATAATATTCAGTTGCTTCAATTATAAGAGAATTTCGGTCTTTTCTAGAATCATTTTCCCAAATATGTAACAATGCTTTATTTTCTGTAAATGCAGAAGTAAAATTTTGATTCAATTCCTCAGAATAGTCATATCCGTCGCATTCTATAGGCATTCCAGTAGCTTCTTCAAAAATTATAAAGCCTTTGAACTCCTTCCTAATTTTTGTTTTTCTAGAAATTTTTAGAATAAAGTATAATGAAGATAATAATAATGACAAGATGCCTACAAATAAAAGAATACAATCCTTATTAGGGAAATGAAGAATGTTAAATAGAGCAGAAGTCAATAAATTGATTCCAAATGAAATTAAAATTGCAACTAAAAATAATTCAATTACGTTTGCTCTATCATCTAAAAAGTTTCGAATAAACTTCATTTTTTGGTTTTTTAAGATTTAGTTTTTGATTCTTGCACACAACTCGTTCATAAGCGAAACAAACTTTCGTATATGCACCCTTATTCGTATAGATTGGCGAAGGTTTGTTTCGTTTTATTATTCTTCAAATATATTCATTTTTTCTTACAAATTGTATCATTTAAACACAGAAGGTTTCTAAATGAAATAATGTTTTTAATATTCAGAATGCCCTAGCCCAGATGGAAACGGCATCCTCTTGTGGCGTCCCGATAGCTATCGGGAGCCACAAGAGATAAGTGTACAGCTGGAAATAGCTCCTAGTTTGCCACGTCGTTCCTCCTCGCAATGACAAATTAAAATGTCATCTTGTCATACTATTCCCCGCCAATTTTAACATAAACTGACAATTGCCGGGATTATTTTGTCTTGGCACAAAGATTGACTATTGCAACTCGAGATGTTAAAAAAAGTATTCAATAAAAATTAAATATAAATAAAAATGGGTAAAATAATCGGAATTGATTTAGGTACGACAAACTCTTGTGTTTCTGTAATGGAAGGTAATGAAGCAGTTGTTATTCCTAACGCAGAGGGAAAAAGAACAACGCCATCTATCATCGCTTTTGTAGAAGGTGGAGAAATTAAAGTAGGGGATCCTGCTAAGAGACAAGCAGTAACTAATCCAACTAAGACTATTGCTTCTATCAAACGTTTTATGGGTCATTCTTTTTCTGAAGTTTCAGCTGAAGCAAAAAGGGTTTCTTACAAAGTAGTAAAAGGCGACAACAATACACCACGTGTAGATATTGATGGTCGTTTGTATTCTGCGCAAGAATTGTCAGCTATGACACTTCAAAAAATGAAAAAAACTGCTGAAGACTATTTAGGTCAAACAGTAACTGAAGCAGTTATTACTGTTCCTGCTTACTTTAATGATGCACAACGTCAAGCTACTAAAGAAGCTGGTGAAATTGCAGGTCTTAAAGTAATGCGTATTATCAACGAGCCTACTGCTGCTGCTTTGGCTTATGGTTTAGATAAAAAAGGAACTGATCAAAAAATTGCTGTTTACGATTTGGGTGGAGGTACATTTGATATTTCTGTCCTTGAATTAGGAGACGGAGTTTTCGAAGTATTATCTACAAATGGTGATACCCACCTTGGTGGTGATGATTTTGACCACGAAATTATTGACTGGTTGGCTAACGAATTTTTAGCTGAAGAAGGTATTGACTTGCGTCTTGACCCAATGTCATTGCAACGTTTAAAAGAAGCTGCTGAGAAAGCTAAAATTGAATTGTCTTCTTCTGCTGAAACTGAAATCAACTTACCTTATGTAACTGCTACAGCTTCAGGACCAAAACACTTAGTAAAAAAATTAACTAGAGCTAAATTTGAACAATTAACTGACGCATTAGTAAAACGTTCTATGGCACCAGTTGCTAAAGCGTTGAAAGATGCAGGTTTATCTGTTTCTGATATTGACGAAGTTATTCTTGTAGGAGGTTCTACTCGTATGCCAAGAATCGCTGACGAAGTAGAAAAATTCTTTGGTAAAAAAGCGTCTAAAGGAGTAAATCCTGATGAGGTTGTTGCGATTGGAGCAGCTATTCAAGGTGGAGTTCTTTCTGGAGATGTAAAAGATGTATTGTTACTTGACGTAACACCTCTTTCTTTAGGTATCGAAACTATGGGTGGAGTTATGACTACATTGATTGAGTCTAACACTACTATCCCAACTAAAAAATCGCAAGTATTCTCTACTGCTGCAGATTCTCAACCAACTGTTGAAATCCACGTATTGCAAGGAGCTAGAGCAATGGCTGCTGATAATAAAACAATTGGTCGTTTCCACTTAGATGGTATTCCACCAGCACCAAGAGGTGTTCCTCAAATTGAAGTAACTTTTGATATTGATGCAAATGGTATCATCAAAGTATCTGCAACTGACAAAGGAACTGGAAAATCTCACGATATTCGTATCGAAGCTTCTTCTGGATTGACTGCGGATGAAATCGAAAGAATGAAAAAAGATGCTGAAGCTAACGCGGATGCTGACAAAGCTGCAAGAGAAAGAGCCGAAAAATTGAACGAAGCTGACGGAATGATCTTCCAAACTGAGTCTCAATTGAAAGAATTGGGCGATAAATTAACTGACGAAAACAAAGTTGCCGTAGAATATGCCTTGACTGAATTGAGAATGGCACACCAATCTCAAGACATTCCAGCTATTCAAACAGCTTTGGATAACATCAACGCAGCTTGGAAAAAAGCAACTGAAGCAATGTATGCTCAAGGAGAACAAGCTCAAGGTGGTGCTGAACCACAAGCTGAGCAAGCTCAAGGAGACAATGTTGAAGACGTTGAATTCGAAGAAGTAAAATAATTGCTGTAGAGACGCACTGCTGTGCGTCTTTACAATTTTATATAAAACCGTTCCAAGTATTAAAAACTGGGACGGTTTTTTTATTCCATATAATTTCATTTTAAAAGTTTTTCGTAATATTACTTCAAAAATGATTTACCTACTGGAAACTTTGATGTTATAAAGGGATCAAAAAAAATTAAGAAGATTCAAAATGAAAAAAATTATAATAGCAATATGTTTATTTTCTGCATTGATGGTTAATGCTCAACCTGAAAATCTTAGGAAATATCCCGATTTCAAATCTAAGTTTGTTGATTCAAGAAACGTTGAAATCTGGCTTCCACCAAGTTATGAAACTACTCCAAACAAGAAATATCCAGTCTTGTATATGCACGATGGTCAAGTGCTTTTTGAACGTGGACGCGGATTTTCTGGTGAAGAATGGGAAGTGGATGAGATGATGACAAAACTGATTAAAGAAGGCAAAATACGAGAAGCTATTGTTGTTGGAATTTGGAATACTTCCAAACGGTTTAGGGAATATCAGCCCAATAAGCCTTTTGAAAATTTAAAAGAGGGAGATAAAAAGTTGAGAGAAAGTCTTGATGAAGAATTTAATGGAGGCCCTTTGGCAGACGAATACTTAAAATTTATAGTCGAAGAATTAAAACCTTTTGTAGATGCCAATTTTAGAACTTTGATTGATAAAAAAAATACATTTATGATGGGATCGAGTATGGGCGGATTGATTACCATTTATGCAAAAGCCCAATATCCAGAAGTTTTTGGAAGTGTTGCTTGTCTTTCGACCCATTTTCCGGTAAGTTTAAAACAGAACAATCCTGAAATTCCATCCTTGATTATTGACTACTTGAAATCTAGTTTGCCTAAATCCAAAAATAATAGAATTTATTTTGATTATGGCACTGAAACCTTAGATTCTTGGTACAATCCTTATCAAAAACAAATGGATGAGGTGATGAAATTGAAAGGATATATTCTGGGAAAAAATTGGGAAACCAGAAAGTTTGAAGGGGCGGAACATTCAGAAGTTTCTTGGAGAAAAAGATTAGATATTCCGTTATTGTTTTTGCTTGAAAAATAAAGTCATTGATGTTTATGATACTAAATTTTAGAAAAATGTCCAGTTTACCCAAAAAACCGGACATTTTTTTTGATTATATTGTTAACAAATGATAAATGTCACTATTCTTTATGATAGATTTCCATAATTTTACACCATCGAAAAATTCGAATGAGAAAGATAAAATATAAGAACGGCAGAAAGCTTCAAGTTAATAATCTTGAATATACTGGGATTCATAAAAAGACAGATTCTGAAATGCAATTGTTTGTTTATGATGATTCAGATTTGTCTGAATATGAAAATTTTAATGCTTCAGATTTAGAAAAAAATGTCAATACACAAAAGATAAATTGGCTGAATATTCACGGTTTAAACGACATCGATTTGCTGAAAGAAGTAGCTAATTACTTTGAAATAGATAATTTTTTGCTTGCCGATGTTTTGAATACTT
>NZ_JAQTPQ010000340.1 GCF_028712645.1 Flavobacterium sp.
ACTTCCTGAACCCAAACGCGCCAAAAAAGAGGCTTTTTGGTAAAAATAATCTTCAGTCATTTCCGGGTTTAATGCTTTTTCCAAACTCATTAAGTTCATTGCCAAAGCCGCCATTCCTGAAGCTGATGAAGCAATTCCAGAACTATGCGGAAAGGTATTTTGAGTGTCAATAGTAAAATGATACTCTTTTAAGAAAGGCAAATAAACCAAAACTCTTTCGAAGAATTGTTGGATTTTTGGTTTGAAATCCTCCTTGGATTTTCCTTCAAAAAGCAAATCGAAAGAAAATGTATCTTGATTTTCTTTTTTG
This sequence comes from Flavobacterium sp., assembly GCF_028712645.1. Taxonomy (GTDB): domain Bacteria; phylum Bacteroidota; class Bacteroidia; order Flavobacteriales; family Flavobacteriaceae; genus Flavobacterium. Next base: position 311 of record NZ_JAQTPQ010000340.1, read on the forward strand.
GCGAAAGCCAAAGTTGTGATCGTTTTGCAATTATTCAAAGTAAAACTCACCGAAGGGTTTGCTGGAATTTGTGCGTCTTTTTTTCCCCAATATTTTACTAATGCAATGTTGCTGGGAGAGCTCCATTGAAAATTACCTTTTTCTACGGAAAGAGAATATTTTGACGGAATAAAATCGTTTGCTGAGAACATCAATTAATAAATTTATGCAAAGATACTTTTTTTGGTTTACACCTTGATTTGTTTCTTTATTGAATCCCTATAAAGTTTTGATTAAATTTGTAAAAAAATAGAATATGAATAAGATTTTTAAAATTTTAGCGGTTGTTGTTACGTGTTTGGTAATTGGATATTTTTCTGGAATGGTTACTCGTTCAGCAATTGTAACTTGGTATCCAACATTGGTAAAACCGAGTTTTAATCCACCTAATTGGATTTTTGCACCCGTTTGGAGTATGCTTTATGTGATGATGGGTGTTGCAGCTGGTTTGGTTTGGAATCGAATAGACTTTGATAAGGAAGTCATTAAAAAAGCATTAATTTTATTTGCAATTCAATTGGCTTTAAATGCCTTGTGGTCGTATTTGTTTTTTGGATTAAAAAATCCAATGTTGGCAGGTATCGAAATTGTTTTATTATGGTTAATGATTTTTGAAACCTATACACAATTTGTAAAAATCAACAAAATTGCAGGGTACTTATTTATTCCCTATTTACTTTGGGTAAGTTTTGCAATGGTTTTGAATGGAAGCATTTGGTGGTTGAATCGATAGTTTGTGAAAAAGGTTAAATTAAAAAAGCTCCATTCGGAGCTTTTTTAATTTAAATTATCTGGCTACATAGACCCAACCTGATTTTGAAGTCCCATCGCCAAATTCGGCAACATAAAAATAGGTTCCATCAGGGAGCGATTCTCCTTTGCTATTAGTTCCATCCCATTGGTTCGAATAATTCGTATAATTATTTATTTCTCTTCCGTATCTATTGAATATTTTAAGTTTAACAACATTACAACCGCTAAGGTTAAAGGTGTCATTATAATTGTCACTTCCTGGAGAAATTGCATTTGGGAACATACAAATAGAGCTTACAGTTGCAACCTTATTAAATTCACAACCATTTGAGTCTTTTACAGTAATAGTATAATTACCTGGAGCTAGGTTAGTATAGCTAGTGTTAGATGTAAATGAACTATTATTGATGCTGTATAAAAATGGGCTCAATCCACTTGTTGTTCCAGTAATTTCGATAATTCCATCAGGACTATCATTAACAACATCAGAAGCTGTAAAAATTATATCTGTTGGAGATTGATAAACGGTAATATCTAAACTAGTTGATGGGCTACATTGTCCAACGGATGGGGTAAAAGTATAAGTTCCCGAAACTGTGTTACTTACTGTTGCCGGATTCCAAGTTCCTGTGATTGCATTGTTTGATGTTGTTGGTAAAATTGGACTTGTAGATCCTGAACATATCGGAGCGATTTCAGTGAAAATTGGGGTTATATTCTGATTTACTGTGATAGTTAATTCAGATGAAGCTGTTGCACATTGACCAGAAGTTGGTGTAAAAGTATAGGTTGTTGTTGTTGTATTGTCTAAAGCTGGCGACCATACTCCAGTAATACCATTTGAAGAAGTCGTTGGCAATGGTGACAAAACATCTCCGTTACATATTGGGCCAACAGGATTAAAAGCCGCAACTAATGGATTGACAGTTATCGTTATTTGTATTGTTGAAGCACATTGCCCCGAATCTGGAGTAAATGTGTAAGTCCCAGAAGCGGTATTGCTAACGGTATCAGGAGTCCAAATTCCGGTAATTGAATTCAATGAAATTCCAGATAAAACAGGTGCTATTTCATTTTCACAAAAAGGTGTAATAGGTTCAAAAGTTGGAATATTTTTTTGATTCACTATAATAGTCATAGTTACAGGAGTAACTGCACATTGACCAGATGTTGGTATAAATGTATAAGTTGTTGTTGCAGTATTGTCCATTGCTGGTGACCAAACTCCTGTAATTCCGTTTGTTGAAGTTGTAGGCAAATCAGCCAAAACATCTCCGGAACAAATTGGTGCAACCGGATTAAAAGTTGCAAAAAGTGGGTTCACCACAATAGTCATAGTTACAGGTGTAACTGCACATTGACCAGAAGTTGGTGTAAATGTATAAGTTGTAGTTGCAGTATTATCCATTACAGGTGACCAAACTCCTGTGATTCCATTAGTTGAAGTCGTTGGTAAATCTGCCAAAACATCTCCGTTACATATTGGCGCAACTGTATCAAAAGTTGCGATTAATGGATTCACAACAACAGTCATAGTTACAGGAGTAGCTGCACATTGCCCAGATGTTGGTGTAAATGTATAAGTTGTTGTTGCAGTATTGTCCATTGCTGGTGACCAAACTCCTGTGATTCCATTTGTTGAAGTCGTTGGTAAATCAGCCAAAACATCTCCAGAACAAATTGGCGCAACTGGATCAAAAGTTGCGATTAATGGATTTACTACGATAGTCATAGTTGCAGGAGTAACTCCACATTGCCCAGATGTTGGTGTAAATGTATAAGTTGTCGTTGCCGTATTGTCCATTGCTGGTGACCAAACTCCTGTGATTCCATTTGTTGAAGTCGTTGGTAAATCAGCCAAAACATCTCCAGAACAAATTGGCGCAACTGTATCAAAAGTTGCGATTAATGGATTTACTACGATAGTCATAGTTGCAGGAGTAACTCCACATTGCCCTGATGTTGGTGTGAAAGTATAGGTTGTAGTTGCAGTAT